>JAGUWT010000154.1 GCA_020062205.1 Thermodesulfovibrionales bacterium | reverse complement strand
GTCGCAATCCCTTTTTAATCAGGTCTTATTTGTTTCTGCACCCCATAAAAATTCCCTGTAAAGACATTTGCTTTTAGCATCCTTTGTGCAGATGTTTTCGCCTACAATAAGCAACCTAAATCCACCTCCTTTCTTCCTTCATTCCATGAAAATCTCAACTCCATCCGGCACCCTGTCCCCACAACCCATTACTATGACCTTTTCTTCTGACGGTAAAGGATAAATCCTCACATCGTCTTCTTTTTCATCAATCAAATACCTTAGTTTATCTTTGAGTTCTACAAGGTTAGGCCATGTCAAAGAGCAATGAAATACGGAATATTGAATATGCAGCCCTATGCCTTTTATAAATTTATAAACCCTGTTTAATCTTCTGGGCTCAGTAATATCATAGCAAACAAGATAATTAGCCTTCACCTTCTCAACTCCCTCATCAACTCAAAGATGTCATCTATAAGTTTCTCGACAGTTTCACATATCTGCTTTTTCCTGTTCTCGAATCGGTGGATAATATCCCTCATGCCCTCCTTTGACACAAACAGGCCACTCTGATCCCTCACTATGTAACTCATTTCTTCCGCAGTTTTTAAGAACTGTATGCATTGCATGTCAATTTCTGCCTCAAGGACATAAGAGATATCGAGGGCGAGGCTAAAATTGTGCCTTCTGTGCAGGACTCCGAGGTGAGGGTCAAGGTCGGCCTTGAGTATACATACAATGATCATTTCTCTAAACAGATTGCTGATTACTCCAGAAACAACCTTCCACTGCTCATCATTAGAAGGCTTGAATCTTTCGATAAACCTGCAATAATCCTTTCCCCTAAAACCCTTTGCTGTAAACAATCCTGCAAACCCTTTTGAAAGCCTCCTTATAACATTAATCTGTGTTTCCTTCTTCCTGGCATACAACCAGCATTTGAATCGTTCAATATTCTCGTCTACATCAAGGAATATCTTCTGCTCCTCGTAATGCCTTGGTAAATGATGGTTGTATGGCATCGCAACTGCAAGTTCATCCCCTCTATGGTTAATAAAGGTAACAGGGATATCGTTCTGCGTAAAAAGGGTTATCACCCCCGCCTCAAGTCTAAGATTGCCTATGACGACAACTCTGCCCACAAGCCTCGCAGGTATTCGTCTTCCAGCCTTTCCATCCTCTTTAACCCAGACAGAAGGACCATCTCTTAGGACTGTTAATCCTTTGTTTTCATTCAGATATAAAGTCCTGTCCATCCATAATCCTCACAGCTAATGTTCTTACCTCATTTACCAGTTGCGGCCTGATGCCTTTAGCCCAGTCCTCATAAAGGGGACAAAATCTTTTCCTGCTCTCTTTCTTTAGATAGCAGCCCGGCCTTTCATCCCCATGAGCAAAATCTCTGACAGCGAATATCCTCTCCCTGAAAATTTCCCATACAAAGGTGTCAACATCAGTCCTGTATAGCTCAACAAGGTCACATGCAAGAGACTCTCTGCCATAATCAAACTGATGATAAAAGCCGATTGTGGGGTCAAGGCCGATCACCTCTATCTCCCTTACTATTTCATAATGTAGCAGTGTATAACAGAGTGACAGCATGGCATTAACAGGATCTTCCGGAGGCCGTCTGTTTCTTTTCTTGAATTCGAGGGATTCAGGAAACATTTTAGTGAATGCCTGAAAATACGTTGCTGATGCGCCGCCTTCAAGTCCCCTGAGGGTTTCCATTTTAATATCCTTGGTATTCAGCGTTCCAAGTATTTTTTCAAAAATACCTGCCGCATTCGTCATTGGAAATCGGAGATCGGATCGGCTTTCTCTTACATTCAACAGAAACACCTTTTGCCCTTCCACCTTTCTCTTTACAATGTCTACTGCAATTTCCAAACTGACAGGAGAAAGAGATTTCTCGTACTGTTTGACTCTCAAGATGCCGTTGTTATGCAGTCTTCCATGCATCATTCCGCAGAACCTCAATCGTTTCCCGGAAAGAAATATCACGCTGACATTCTCATTCGATAGCTTGTGAAGAACGGGGGTCTCTATTGATACATTGCCAATGACAATAACCCTCTTGAGCGGACTAATCGGAACGAGTCCTTCCCTTTCACCATCTCTGTAAAAGGCAAGAGCCTGTCCGTCCAGCCTTATGTGCAGTTCCTTCCTGTCAATGTATAATGTTCCCATAACCTTATCAATTCAATATTGAAGACTCGAAATCCAAGATTCAAGATTAGCCGACATAAAAATACTCCGGGTCCTTCGGTTGAACCGCAATCCCGAGTGCATGTGTCCTGCTCCTGCCATCCATAGTGAAAATGTGAACCCTGTCCTCATCCTTATCAATCAACCTTTCAAGTTTCTTTTTGACATACCTTAATTCTCCATCTGAAAGGAAACATTCATAGACAGACTTCTGACCGCCTGTGCTATATCCCTTAAGAAAGTGGCGCACACGATTAAGCCGCCTGTTGTTTGTAATATCATAGGCTATGAGATAAAGTGTCCTTTCCATATCCCTTTTGCTGACAGACCCCCTCACCTTTACCCTCTCTACCGCCAGGGGAGAGGGAATTATTACTAACCCCTCCCTTGATGGGAGGGGCATGGGGAGGGTGATTTTTACCACATCCTATTCAGATGAATATAGTCTAAAAGGGATTGCAGGCAGTTGTCAGCAACTACAATATTGCGACAATGTTTTTATTCAGTTGTCAAAGAACAAAAAATCTTACTTATCGCTCTATTTTGGGGAAAACGGAGATGTCATTCACTTCAAAAGTTTTAAGTCCTATAATAAAGTCCTTTAAATTAAGATAAGTCTTCTCCCTTGAATATTCAAATCCGTGAGCAAGATATGAATAATTTCTTGCTGACTGTATATCAAGGAATCTGGATTCATTGTCTTTATATGATTTTCCTAATGGGTCACCTAATTCATTAAGCAATTTAAATGCTGTAGTCTGTGAAATCTTAATCTTGCCATCCCGCTGGCTTTTATAATTTTTTACAAATTCTTCTTTTAATTTATCAGGAATTTTTTCTCTATCAACATCAGAAGCATCTATACCGTATTTGTTCAGTAGGCGCTCTTGAGCACTCATTTCAACAAGTCTATAAAGCCGTAAAATTGCATCGTCAATCTTTCCCTCCTCAAATCTCCTTTCAGCATTTGAATACATGTCGAGAATAAATACAAGGTTTGGTT
>JAGUWT010000054.1 GCA_020062205.1 Thermodesulfovibrionales bacterium | reverse complement strand
CACAGAGGGGAGGAAACGAACTCTCTTATAGCATATTGATAGTTAATACTTTCTCTGTGTTCTCTGTGGTTAAGCTTTGACAATACGAAAGAGATTATAAGGATGGTTTTATGATAACAGGAAATTCCTCCCCCTACAGTTTTTAATTATCACTTATACTGACTCATCAAGTCAGATTGAGGACGCACAGCAATATGTTTGCGAACAGATTTTACTTCTTAACAACAACCGCCCTATTATTGATTCTGGGGTATTTAAGCTACCAGATATTAAAGCCATTCTTATCACCAATCGTATGGGCTATTGTCTTTTCCATAGTGTTCTATCCCTTGTATGCCTTTATCCTGAAATTTGTAAAGTGGAAATCTATTGCATCTCTCATAACCCTTGTTATTATATTGTTAATCATTCTCGGTCCTTTCTCATACCTTTCTTATTTACTTGCCAAAGAACTGAAAGGCATATCAGATTATATGGAAGGCGGAAAGCTTGAGACCCTGCAAAATGTGCTTCAACATCCGAGCATCAAAAAGGTAGTTGATAAGTTGCTCAGTTTATTCAATCTTTCCGAGGGTGAACTCAATAAGGCCATTATAGATACTGTCTCACGTTTAGGAAAGGAAATGCTTGGCAGGATTACGAGTGGACTGGGCGATATTGCAACAATATCATTAAACTTTATTTTCATGGCCTTCACCACGTTTTTCCTCCTGAAGGATGGGCCTGAATTCTTGAAAAAAGTCCGGCATTATATGCCTCTTCCCTTCTCAAAGGAACAGAAAGACAAACTTGCTACTCAAATAAGGGATATTATCATATCTACAATTTATGGCGGTGTAGCTGTCTCAATTACGCAGGGTATTATAGGCGGAGTCGCCTTCTCTATCCTCGGAATTCCCTCTCCTGTGGTGTGGGGGCTGGCCATTTCCATTGCTTCATTTGTGCCACTCCTTGGTGCATTTTCAGTGTGGGGGCCTGCAACAGTGTATTTGTTCATTAAGGGTGAGGTGTTGAAGGGTATAGCACTTGCAATCATAGGAACATTTGGGATAAGCTTAATAGATAATATTTTAAAGCCTATCATAATAGGTGGTAGGACAAAGATGCCAGTCCTTGTCATTTTCTTCAGTGTTCTTGGAGGTCTAAAATTGTTTGGATTAATAGGGCTTATCATGGGTCCACTGGTGCTGGCGCTTTTTGTATCAGTCATTGAAATATTCAGAAGCATAGAAGGAGGAGAGAATGCTTAACAGGACGGAATTAAGAAAAATTGCATCTATGGATGGAAAGGGTTATTGTGTAAGTTTATATCTCAATGTTGATCCCATGTTCAATAAAAAGGGCGACCATCTAGTGCATTTCAAGAATATGATGAAAAATACTGTTGATTCACTCGATAAAGCTATATATAAAAAGATAAAGAATGACCTTGAAAAGATTGACAATTATGTCCTTACAAATAAAAGGCTCTTTAAGAAAGGGCTTGCCCTTTTAAGCTCATCTGAAAATTCCTTCTGGAAAGAATACCATCTTGGTGTGCCGGTCAGGAATGAATTGATTATTGATAAGAACCCATACACGAAACCTCTTATGGATATTATGGATACCTATCCGAGGTATGCTGTCTTACTTGTTGATAAGGAATCGGCAAGGATCTTTGTGATTCACCTTGGCGAGATTGTGGAATATGGCGAGGTTTATACGCCGGATATCCCGGGGAAGCACAAAAAAGGTGGATGGTTTGCCCTTGCTCAGAATCACTATGCGAGGCATATAGATTACCATATAGGCTTGCACCTCAAGGATGTAATAGAAAAACTGGATTCATTTCTGAGCGGTGAGTATATCGGCAGGCTCATCATTGGTGGCTCTGATGAAACTGTTTCTATGGTAAAGGGCATGCTCCACAAGACAGTCCTTGATAAGGTCATCAGTACGGTAAAGATAGAAAAGTTTGCAAAAAATGATGGAGTATTACGCAAGGTTGAGCCTATTGTTTCTGCCTATGAGAAAAAGAAAGAGAAAGAAACCGTAGAGGACCTTATTGCACGATCAATGAAGAATGAGAATGCCGTGTTAGGGCTTGATAATGTGATTCATGCGCTCCAGGAACAGAGGGTGATGAAGCTCATTGTCCTAAAAGATTATAAGGATAGTGGATATAGCTGCAGGTCATGTGGATTTTTGACTGCCCAAAACGTTGATTCCTGTCCCTACTGTAAAGGGGAGATAGAGGCTGTTGATTATATCATAGACCTGGCGACTGAAAAGGCAATACAGCAAAGTGCATTTGTTGAGGTTGTTTCTGATGAAAAGAAGTTGCGGGATGCCGGGGCGATAGGGGCATTTTTACGGTTTTAGAAATAAAAAACCCATAACCACAGAGAACACAGAGAATTAATTTTAAAAATAATTTTTGAAGTTTAAAAAATTTCTCTGTGAACTCTGTGGTTTCATACATCCATTTTCGAGATAAGGAGGGGATATGTCAGAAAAAAAGATTCCTGATCAGTATCTTAATATTAAAAAAAGGTATAAGTCACTGTTTACCGCAGTTGGCAATCTCGGTAAAGTTGTCAGACAACTTGGACCGATGGATGAAAAGACTGCTCATCTTGTTCAACTTGCTGCTTCTGTAGCTATTCGTTCAGAGGGTGCTGTGCATAGCCATACCAGACAGGCGTTAGAATCAGGAGCAAAACCTGAGGAAATCTATCACACAATTATTCTGCTTACAAGCACAATTGGATTCCCAACGGTATCTGCTGCATTAAGCTGGGCTGATGATGTTATAAAGGGGTAAACCACTGATTCAGGCTATTCAGATTGTCAACGTCATACCATTGAGGCAGTAAAAAGTAATTGATCCCAGCGTTTACTGCATGGGTAATGGTATCTTGCAGAACATTATTGCTCCCCCATTGCATGTTTTTAAAGAGGATGTCCAGCGGTTTTTTCATGCCTATCAGGTAGTATCCACCATCTTCAGCAGGACCTATTACAAGTTCATGGGATTCGAGCCTTT
>JAGUWT010000225.1 GCA_020062205.1 Thermodesulfovibrionales bacterium | reverse complement strand
TTGCCTCAAGAACAGGATTCAGGCCATAAATCCACTCACTATCCTGTCTTGACTTTCCAGTCAGTTCCGTCCTTTTTGTCTTCAAGTATAATCCCTTTCTCTTCGAGTTCTTTTCTAATCCTATCTGCAATCGCCCATTCCTTCCTTTTCCTTGCATCCTCACGCTCTTTAATCCTGTGGCAGATCTCTTCCCCGGTCAGGCCGATCTTTTTTGTAACCATTAAAGAACGATACCACTCAATGGGTGTTCTCCCAAAGATATTCAATACATCCCCTGTTTCCATGAGAAGCTCTCTTGCCTTGAATAAAAGCTCGTTAACCTGTGGTCCTGATGGCTTGCTGTCAAGGAATCTGTTCACATCTCTTATTAATTCAAAGATATGCCCAAGTGCAAGGGCTGTATTAAAATCATCGTCCATAGCCTCTTCAAATCTTTCCCTGAATGATACGATTGTCTGTTCGAAGGCCTTTTCTGTATTCGAAGATTCCTTTTTTACCCCGTCTTTTTCAAGAAAATCTTGAATCCTGATAACAGTGGTATAGTATCGGTCTATGGAACTCTCCACCTCTCTCAACTGCTCATCAGAAAATTCTATCGGACTCCTGTAATGGGTTGAAAGGAGAAAACATCTTACGACTTCAGGGTCAAACTTGTCGAGGATCTCTTTAATGGTGAAGAAATTTCCAAGGGACTTTGACATCTTCTCTTTATCAATCGTAATAAATCCATTATGAATCCAGTATCGTGCAAAGGGTTTTCCTGTGAATGCCTCTGACTGTGCAATCTCATTTTCATGATGGGGAAAGATCAAATCTGCACCACCACCATGAATATCAAAACTCTCTCCAAGATGTTTTAGGGACATAGCAGAGCACTCGATATGCCAGCCTGGTCTGCCGGGACCCCATGGGCTGTCCCATGAAGGTTCGCCTTCCTTCGATTTTTTCCACAAAGCGAAGTCTATCGGGTTTTTCTTTCTTTCGTCTACTTCAACCCTTGCTCCAGCCAGCATCTCTTCCTTATCCCGCTTTGAAAATTTTCCATACCCTGTAAATTTTTCTACTTCAAAATAAACGCTCCCGTCAATCTCGTATGCATAACCCTTCTCAATGAGCCCCTTGACTATATCTATAATTTCCTGAATATGCTCTGTTGCCTTTGGCTCAATATCAGCCCTTCCAACTCCAAGCATGTCCATATCCTTGTAATATTCATCCGTATATTTTTTGGCAACGACATCCCATGTTATTCCTTCCTGCCTTGCCCTGTTAATGATCTTGTCATCTATATCAGTAAAATTCCTTACATAGGTAACATGAAAACCCTTATATCTCATATACCTTCTTATTACATCAAACACAATTGCGCTTCTCGCATGTCCTATATGGCAGTAATCATACACTGTCACCCCGCATGCATATATTTTGACTCCGTGAGAATTGAGTGGAATAAACTCCTCCTTACTGCCAGAGAGTGTGTTATAAATCCTCATCGTTCCTCCTCTTCATGTAAGAAAATTATACAACAATTCGCACTGAAGAAAAGAAAACCACAGAGAACACTGAGAAAAAGAGGTTTTAAAAAGAACAACCAACAGTATTTTTACAGCCACTCCTCTGTAAACTCTGTGGTTAATGGTATTCTTTTGGTTGTGGTATTATACCTGCATGGGATCCGGACCGTTTGACCTGAAAACCATGATTGCAGACTATCTGGAAAACGCTTTCCTCGAAAATATCATTGATATGTTCAAATATGATAAGAGTTTATATGCATACATTGGAGACCTTATGCAAGATGAAAGGATGCGTGTCAGGTTAGGGGTTTCAGCGCTTATTGAAACTCTACAGAGAGAAGATTCAGTAAATGTAATCCAAGCTATACCCTCTATCCTCCCACTTTTGAAGAATCAAAACCCAATGATAAGAGGTGATGCTGCTTATTTGCTCGGAATAATCGGACAGCAAGATACCATCCCCTTTCTTCATGAAACAATGATTGATGAAAATACGGACGTCAGGATCATTGCTCAAGAGGCGATAGAAGATATTCAGTCAAAGACTCAACCCGTTTAATTGGTCCCTTTTATTGCTACATATCTATTTCTTGATAAAAAATTTATTGACAAGGATAGTGCGGAGGATTATAACTACCAAAATAAAAGAGACAGGGATAATTATGTCGATAGAGATACAGAGGGGAAAACTTAAAAACATAAAAGAAAAGGAGGAAGGAAAATGAAGGTCAGGGTAATTTTTGTCACCGTGTTATTTTTATTAACTATCGGCCTCTCTATTTCGTTGCTTATCCCGAGTATTGTCAGTGCGCACTGCGACACCCTTGAAGGACCTGTAGTAAAAGCTGCAAGGATAGTACTCGAAAAAGGAGATATAACACCGATTTTAAAGTGGGTAAAGAAGGGGTATGAGGGAGAGATTAGAGAAGCCTTCAAGAAGACATTGGCAGTGAGGGCAAAGGGTACTGAGGCAAAAGAGCTTGCTGACATGTACTTCTTTGAAACACTTGTGAGACTTCATCGGGCTGGCGAGGGGGCTCCTTATACAGGACTGAAACCTGGAGAAGCTGTAGAACCTATCATCGAAGAGGCTGATAAGGCACTGGAGAGCGGTTCTGTTGACAAACTCGTGAAGCATATAACGGAGGCTATGGCTGATGGGATAAGAGAGCGTTTTACACATGCAATCGAAACAAAAAAACATGCAGATGAAAGCGTTGAGACTGGCCGTGAATTTGTGGAAGCCTATGTCGAGTTCACCCATTATGTTGAGAGACTCCATCTCGATGCAACTGCGCATGGTGCCCATCACGAGGAGCCGAAAAAAGTAAAGACTAAGGAGCATCACCATCATTGATGGGATATATCAAATGAATTGAGGTAATTAACAAATCAGCAAAATAGTTTGATTTAGCGTAAATGTTTCTGAAAGGAGGTCTGTTAAATGGCTATCAGAGAATTAGGATCTGGTATCTTGTCCGTTGGTGCAATAGACTGGGACAGGAGGTTATTTGATGAACTCATCCCGCTTCCTGATGGAACAAGCTATAACTCTTATCTGATAAAGGGCAGTGAAAAAATAGCACTGATTGATACCGTTGACCCTGCGAAACAACACATTCTCGTTGGAAACCTGAAAACGCTGGATATAACGAGCATTGATTATGTTATTTCCCATCATGCTGAACAGGACCATTCAGGGTCAATACCTGAGATCCTCAGTCTTTATCCGAATGCAAAAGTGGTTACAAATCCAAAATGTAAAGACATGCTAAAGGATCTGCTCCTGATTCCAGAGGATAAATTTCTCACAATAAATGATAGAGTAACAATTTCTCTGGGAAACAAAACGCTCGAATTTATTTTGGCACCATGGGTTCACTGGCCAGAAACTATGTTCACCTACTTGAAAGAGGATAA
>JAGUWT010000077.1 GCA_020062205.1 Thermodesulfovibrionales bacterium | reverse complement strand
TTCGATACTGGTATTATGCTTAGCGTGAGTCAAATTCATCCCAGTTGTTTTGGGCAGACATATCGGTATAATTTTTTTATGAAGAAACCTGTTGTTGTACCCGAATCAGTTTATCCTTGATTTCATTCATCCTCTTTTCGGTTTCCAGAAGAACCGCCTTTCGCTCTTCAAAAGCCTGTTCTCCTTTATCCTTCATGCTCATCCCTTTTTCTATGGCCTTTGAAATTCCTTCTATGGTTGCCTCAATCCTCTGGAACATCTCCCATCTGAAATCAAGCTTACTCTTGTTCAGTCTTTCTTCAAAGTCATACCCGACCCTGGCGGTATGCACGTCGATCACCCGGTTGAGATATTCCTTCACCTTCTTAAGAATTATCTTTTCGCCAATGAACTTCGGCAGCAACAAAGTCAGCGATGATGCCACTATCTCAATACCCACCGGTTGCTCCTTAAATCTGTAATAAAACCCGGACTTTGTTGTCCAAATCGCCTCTGCCTTGACTATATCGAAGGGAACGGTAAAGAGTTCCGCCGAGAACTTGAGCAGGGAATCTACTGTATCGTCGATCCTGATGATGAACCGTTTGCAGGCCGCTTCAAAAGTCTTTGCCAGCTTCTCATCCTCGATGCCACGCCAGCTTGCAAACGCCTGTTTGACTTCGGTGATAACCTGCTCTTCGAGATGCTCCCGGATCTCTTTCATTGACATGCTCGAATGCCCGCCGTAGCTGCTTTCCAAGTCTTCTGACACCTTAAGGATCATATCCTGCCTGAAGGCTTTCAGGTCTTCTTCAAGGACATTGTTGACGATTTTTTTCGTCTCACCATCCAGCAGCAGATAGAAGTCGTCCTTTTCCACCAGTACCTCTTTCTTTTTCTTCTCGAAGATCTTTAGCTTCTCCTCCAGTTCCTCAAGGGGTGTCAGGAGCGATTTCATCTCCAGTTCGAGTCCTAACCGTGCATAAGAGAGTAGCCGAAGAAGATTGTTTGTTACGGAAAGGAGCAGTACCCCGCCCTTTTCCTGCATAAGAAATGTATTCAGTAGCTTTTCGAATTCAGGAAGAAAACTTTTCTCAAGGAGTTCTTTTGACCCTGACAATTTACCATCAAGTGCAAGTTTCGCAGAAAGGGGAAATATCTTGACTTCTCGACCCATGCACTCTTCAATTATCCTTTTGGAGAAAGAAATAGATTCGTTGAGGTCTTCAGTTCCGACATAATCAGCCTTGTTCTGGAGGAAGAATATCCTGTGAGAGTATTCTTTTACATCCTTTAGAAAATCGAGTTCTGCTTGTCCCACTGGCTGATCCACTGATAGAAGGAATAGAGCAGCATCTGATTTAGGCAGATACTGGTAGGCAACATCTGTATTGTGCTGGTAAATAGAACCAACGCCCGGTGTATCAATCAACCTTACCCCGTCTTTAAGATAAGTTGACGGATAAGTAATCATAACCTCCTGAACATTCTTTTCATTCCTGGGATTCCCTTTTTCTGTCACATATTGCGAAAGAGTTTCTGGCTGGATTTCGATCATTTTTCCATCAATAAAATAGACTTTAATATTCAGTGTCTCACCATACTTGAGAATTGTTGCTATAGAGGTGAGAGGCACTACTGCTGTGGGCAATATTTCTGCCCCTAAAAGTGCATTGATGAGGCTGGTCTTACCCCTCTTAAACTGTCCGAGGACTACGAGGTTAAACACATTGTTCTGAATTTTTTCTTTAAGCTCCTCACAGGGAGAGCCGGTGACACCTTCAATGGCAGACATGGAATCAATGGTCTTTAAAAGTTCATCTTTCAGATAAGAATATTTATCGAGAACCATTCTAACCTCCTATTACCTTCTATCGGCAGGAGTCATATATATGCTACAAAACTAAAAAACTCCTACAACCCCCACCCCTGCCCTCCCAATCAAGTGGGGAGGGTTAGAGAGGGGGTGGTAGGAGTTATCAGTTCCGATTTATCGGAACGGTTAAGCGAACTCCATCGCCACTAATAAAATAGCAGAACTCTTCCAGATATGTCAAAAATTGCACCCATTTTCCATATAAAGATAAATCAAAATATCTGCTATAATTTGGATGTGTTCTACGAAGAGGTTTTTCGAAATCTTGGTGATAGAAATGGATTTGATTGATATATTTATGGAACATAGCGATGAATGAAACACCAAAAAAGAAAGTATTATTCAGCTTCCGTCTCTCAAAAGAAAACCTCAGAGAATTTCATGGTCTTTCGGCAGAGGCAAAACTCAACTGACTTGAAGAAGCGAACAAGTTTGTCAATGAATTTGTTCCCCTCGAAAAGCGTAAAAGATGGGAAGAGTTTATAAATCAGCGCAGTGAAAATTGAAGCTATTGAATATCTAAAACGAGAAAAAAATTTATTTCAAAACAAACTGATGCTTACACTTTTTACAGGTTGCGCTGTCACCCTTTTTCTTCCTCTTGAATTGTTGAAGTTTTTTACATTTCGGACATTTCTTATAGAGGCCCAAAAGAGCTGACCAGATTGCAGGAAAATAAACCATAGTTATATGGTATCAAAAAAGTCATGGAATATGAATTTTTAAAATCATTAGTAGTTATTCTTATCGCATCCGCAGTGGTTGTATTCCTGCTCCACAAATTCAAGATACCATCACTCGTTGGATTTATTATTGCCGGTGTAATAATTGGACCATATGGGCTGGAGATCGTGAAGGATACGCATGCAATCGAGATGCTCGCTGAGATAGGTGTGATCCTTCTCCTGTTCACTATCGGAATAGAATTTTCAATGGCAAAACTTTTGAGGATTAAAAAGGCAGTTATAGGAGGAGGCGGAGCTCAGGTTTTGCTCACCATAGCATTGTCCGCTGTCGTTACTTATGTTGCCATTCAGGATGTCAACAGATCTATATTCTTTGGCTTCCTCTATGCTCTGAGTAGCACAGCGATAGTCATGAAGCTTCTTGCAGAAAGGGGTCAAACAGACTCCCCACACGGACAGGTAATGGTGGGAATGCTTATTTTCCAGGATCTGTGCATCGTACCACTCATGCTCCTTGTCCCTGTCTTGGCAGGAGAAACAATAAACATCACAGATATTGTTTTAAGGATGGGGAAAGCGGTTCTCATTATCGTTGCCGTCCTGCTGAGTGCGCGGTGGATTGTTCCTGGCATTCTCCACCAGGTTGTACATACCAGAAGCCGTGAACTCTTTATCATTACAATCATCCTTCTATGTCTGGGTATAGCACTTTTGACTTCACGTTTTGGACTCTCTCTTGCGCTCGGTGCTTTTCTTGCTGGTCTCATTGTTTCAGAGTCTGAATATGCACACCAGGCGACGTCTGATATATTGCCATTTAAGGATAGTTTTATTGGACTTTTCTTCGTTTCTATCGGCATGCTTATGAGCATAGAATATATTTATGCCAATATCCTTACAATAGCTACGGTGGTGTCAGTGATTTTCTCTATAAAGTTGATCACCGGTATTGCCTCTTCGCTTGTCATTGGAAGTTCCCTAAGGTCATCAATAAATGCCGGCCTTGGCCTTGCCCAGATAGGCGAGTTTTCATTTGTGCTTGCAGTTGCAGGCAAGGCATCTGGGATTATAACAGAGGATTTATATCAGGTTTTCCTTTCTTCCTCTGTAGTAACAATGATCTTAACACCCTTTATTCTCAATGCTGCCCCATCTGTATCGGAATGGATAACAGACAGACCTCTCTTTAAAAAGCTGAGCAGGGGAAGAAAAATCCTTGAAGGGGAGGGTATGCCAAGAAAAAGACATGATCATGTCATTATCATCGGCTTCGGACTTAACGGCAGAAATTTGGCAAAGGTTTTGAGAGAGGCTGAAATTCCATATATGGTGCTCGAGATGAACAGCCAAACAGTAAGGGAGATGAGGGAAAAGGGTGAACCGGTCTATTATGGTGACGGCACAAGTCTGGAGATACTTCATAAAATGGGCATTGATAAGGCAAGACTTCTTGTGGTAGCTATATCTGATCCTGTCTCAACGAGGAGAATAGTCTCAATTGCAAAGCAAGAAAACCCAAACATTCATATCATCGTGAGAACCCGATACCTTATCGAGGTTGATGACCTCAAACAGCTCGGAGCAGATGAAGTCGTTCC
>JAGUWT010000013.1 GCA_020062205.1 Thermodesulfovibrionales bacterium | reverse complement strand
ATAGTAAAGGCATGAAAGCAAAAGAGTCTCACAACCCAGGCTTTGTTGGTCTTGTTGGACTCGGCTACTGGGGGAAGAATATCCTCCGTAATCTCTATGAGCTTGGGGTTCTTCATACTGCCTGTGATTCAGACCTTACGGTTATTTCAGAAAGGGAAAAGAAGTTTCGGGATGTTCACTATACAACATCATCTGAGAAAGTCCTTGAAAATCCGGAAATAAAGGCTGTTGCAATTGCAACCCCTGCAATAACCCATTATGAACTTGTAAAAAAATCCTTACTGTCTGGCAAGGATGTCTTTGTTGAAAAACCACTTGCACTGACTGTTCAGGAGGGTGAGGAGCTTGTTGAAATAGCAGAAAACAAAAAGAGAATCTTGATGGTCGGTCATATCCTGCACTACCATCCAGCAGTCATAAAACTGAAGGAGCTTATATCATCGGGCGATCTTGGCAAGATTCATTATATCTATTCAAACAGACTGAATATCGGGAAGCTCAGGACCGAGGAGAATATCCTCTGGAGTTTTGCGCCCCATGACATATCTGTGCTTCTTATGCTTTCTGAAGAGGAGCCGGTAAGTGTATCAGCTTTTGGAGGGGATTATGTGAACAGGGGGATATATGATACTACCCTAACAACACTTGAATTCAGGAATGGTGTTAAGGGACACATATTTGTTAGCTGGCTACATCCTTTCAAGGAGCAGAAGTTAGTTATTGTTGGTTCAAAGGCAATGGCTGTTTTTGATGATGTGAGTGAGGGAAAATTATTTTTTTATCCTCACACAATAGAGTGGAAAGAGGGAAAGATTCCAGTTGCTCATAAGGCTGATTATCAGGTTATCCCTGTTGAGGATGGGGAACCATTAAAGCTGGAACTGGAGCATTTTATCGGGTGTGTTCAGCAGAGGAAAAGACCAAAGACCGATGGTATGGAAGGGTTGAGGGTACTCAAAATTCTTACCTCTTGCGAGAATACGCTTTTGCGGCGTAGAAAAAATATCTCTTTAGAAAAGAATGCGGGAAACTTCTTTGTTCATGAAAGTGCTTATGTTGATGAAGGTGTTGAGATCGGGGAAGGGACAAAAATCTGGCATTTCACGCATATTTTGAAAAACTCAAAGATAGGCAGAAACTGCATTATAGGACAGAATGTTGCAATAGGCCCTGATACAAAGATAGGGGATAGATGCAAGATTCAGAACAATGTATCCGTATATAAAGGTGTAACCCTGGAGGATGAAGTCTTTTGTGGTCCTTCCTGCATATTTACGAATGTTTATAATCCAAGGACATTTTTTGAAAGAAAACATGAATTTCGGGAAACATTTGTCAGAAGAGGCGCAACAATAGGAGCAAATGCCACGATTGTTTGTGGAGTCACGATAGGGAAATACGCAATGATTGGAGCAGGGGCAGTTGTAAAATCTGATGTTTCTGATTATGCCATTGTTGCCGGTGTCCCTGCAACACAGATAGGATGGGCATGCAAATGTGGGGTGTCTCTGAAGAACCTGAGCCACAATAATACTGCTCAATGTAGCAATTGCGGGAGTTCATACAGGTTAGAAAATAATTCTCTGACACCTTTGGAGGAGACAATTTGAATCAGATACCAATGCTCGATTTGGGGCTTGAATACGAATATATGAAAGAAGATATTGATTCTGCCATCAGGAGATGCCTTGCACATCAGAAATGGATATTCGGCCCTGAAATTAAGGAACTGGAAGATACTGTAGCAAGATATTCAAATGTAAAACACTGTATTGGTGTCTCATCGGGAACCGAGGCGATTGTCCTTTCATTACGGGCACTTGCTATTCAATTAACCGGTGAAGAATATTTCGGTAGAGAAGACGAGATTATTACAACCCCATTTACCTTCACAGCAACAGGAGACACTATCTTGAGAGCAGGCGCAACCCCTGTATTTGTTGATATAGACCCTGCAACTTATAATATTGACCCTGCAAAAATAAAAGAATATCTTGCTTATCATGCCTCACGTCTTACGCCTTATGCTTCACGAGTCGTCGGCATTATTCCTGTTCACCTCTATGGACAGGCATGCAACATGGATGAGATTATGGAAATAGCCCGTGAATATAACCTGTTTGTCATTGAAGATGTTGCACAGGCATTTGGCGGAATGTGGGATGGTATAAAACTTGGCTCAATAGGTACGGCAGGAACATTCAGCTTTTTCCCGTCAAAAAATCTTGGCGGCTTCGGTGATGGTGGTATGGTAGCCACCAACGATGATGAAATAGATGGGCTTATACGGATGCTCCTCAAACATGGAGGAAAGGATAAATACAATGTTGACCATATTGGTTACAATGCCAGGCTTGATACCCTTCAGGCAGCAATCGTTCTTGCAAAGTTTAAATATGTAGATGAATTTAATGAGCGAAGAAGAAAGATTGCAAAACTTTACCATGAAGGACTCAAAGGATTGGATGGTTTGTCTTTACCTGTATCTCTCCTATCTGCACATCATGTTTATCATCAATACACCGTAAAAACATCAAAAAGGAATGAATTGCAGTCATTTCTAAAGGAAAAAGGAATAAGCACGATGGTTTATTATCCAGTGCCGCTCCATAAGATGAAGGTGTTTGGGAATGGCAGAAGCAAGATAAAAGGGAATCTGGTGAACGCAGAGGAGGCAACTCAGCGTGTTTTGAGTTTGCCGATAGAGCCTCTTCAGACACAAGAAGAAACGATGTATGTGGT
>JAGUWT010000011.1 GCA_020062205.1 Thermodesulfovibrionales bacterium | reverse complement strand
GTAAGTTCCGGATGAAATCCTGAACCAACTTCTATAAGTGAACCGATTTTTCCTTGTATTTCAATATTTCCCTTGTAGGGCTTCGTAATTCCAGCTAAAAGCTTTAATATTGTACTTTTCCCCGCACCATTAGGACCTATAATCCCTACAGTTTCACCCTTCTTTATCTTAAAAGACACATCCTTTAATGCCCAGTAATGCCCAGAAGTCCTCTTTACGAAACTTTCCATTCCCAATAAAGGGGACGAACTTTAGCCATCTGTTTACATGCAAAGGTTTCTTGGTGGTTCTATGCCGAATAGAATACTTCTTTGAAACGTTTTCAAACTTGATGATTGTATCCATTCTACCTCTGAGTATTGGCTCTATTCTTGGAATTTCCCTTTTACTATTCGATAACATATCTTTTGAATCGGCCAGGGGACAGATTTTGAATATACTTTATGCAATGAATTGGAAAAGGTATGCCAGGCCTTTTCAAGTGGTGATTTTTTATGATAACGCCGTTTTACTTTTTTAAGCTGTTGTTTTAATCACCTACTTATTTCCTTATTATTATGAAAAAATAATTTTTGCTGCTTTTTAACAGCCATAATAAATCCTTTACGCATTTTCTTTCGTTGGTGGCTCATAGAGCTTCCATGGACTCGGTAAATAGATAACTTTTTATCAACGAACGTTATGACTGGATTCAAAGCAAATATCTTCATCCAACAATCCCAATCCTCATGGTTGGGAAGTTCTTCATCAAATCTGATATGGTGTTCATGAAACAGTCGCGCATCAAACAAGAAACAATGGGACGGTATACTAAGATCATCCTCCCACCGTACAGCCATGTCCATAAGTGGGCTAGCCATGATAAATTTTGGTGGAGGGTATAAACCCTTGAGCACCTCTTTTCTAATATCGTTCTTATCACAATAGTAAAAGTCACAATATGATAATTTTAAATTAGATATACCATATAAAGATTTACATTGAAGTTCTAACTTTTCAGGTGCAATAAGATCATCAGCATCAAGAAATTGAATATAATCACCCTTTGCTTCATCAATTCCACGATTTAGAGCGCTTGATAACCCTCTATTCGGTTGTTCTATATATTTAATTTGCGGATATACATTCATATATTTGAGAGCAACGTCTCTGGTGTTATCAGTTGAACCATCATTAATGATGATGCATTCCCAGTTTGTGTGACTTTGCGAAAGGACGCTCTCAATGGCATCAGTAAGATATCTTCCCTGGTTATAACAAGGAATAATCACAGAAATTAAAGGACTATCATTCATAAATCACAATATTTTTTGGGAAAATAATTGTCCATAAAGATGAGAAACGATCAAATATTGAATTTCTGTTCAAACATTTTTCGGTTTGCCATTGATGTCCGCGTAAGGTGTTCATTACGCGATATTAAATGTTGTACAACTCGATCATAATTTTGCAGGGCTTTATTGCATGTTGAAATCACAGTCTGTAAATCGTTCACATTCATATCCAGGCAATATTCTTCCATATCAAATAAGGAAAAAAGACCTTCGATTTTTTGCTTATAATAGTCATTCTGATACACTCCTACAGATGGCACGTTAGAACTTAAGGCAAATAGGAGAAAATGATATGACGTTCCAATTGCAAAATGCAATTTGCCAATGAGTCCCCTTAGTTCAGATGGTGTATATTCATTATGAATGATGGAAACCCGATCGCGAAAGCGCATTGAATCAACTATTTTCTGTGCACTCTTTCTGTCGTCATCTTCGTCGTTATAACTGATCGGGACAAAAATCAGATGTCTATTTGATTCGCCCACAATTGTATCAAGTAAATTTGCATAACGGATGATATTCGGCTTTTCATAATTCGCAGAATAACTTGATGCATCACGTATATTGATGCCGATTAAAAAAGACCCACTGGGTAAATGTTCTTCTTCCATGACTCTCATTAAATTTGAATAATTTGCAGGTTTTATTAATAAAGCATCATCTCCTGTGTGCACAACTTTTGAAATCTGTCCACTAACACTTTTAACCAATTCTTCAGATCTTTTTCCATCTCGCACACCGATAACATCTGCATGCTTAAATAACATTCTTGCAACACATCGATCCAAAATATGATTGAATGGTCCCAATCCCTGACTTGTGAGTAAAATTGGAACTTTAGTAAATTTAGATAACAACGCTGGAAAAGCTTTTGCGTATAATCCTTCTAACCACCAAATGCTGTTAAGATAACCCCCACCGGCAAAAAATAGTGCTTTTGCATTTAAAAGTTGTGAATAAAAGCCCAAACAGGCTGCATTTTTAATGAAACAATGACCTATTAAAGTAAACAGAAAAAAATTTATTGCTAACCACAAACCTGTAAATATCGCGAGAACTCTTGCTAACCATGCCCCTAATGGATTCGAAGACGTCTGCCATTTGGTCAAATAGGAAAAAAATATTTCAGGTGACCAGACCACCCGAGCATTGATATTATTACTAAATTGTTCAGGATTAAATGTATAGACAATGAGTTCATCTGTCCTTTTGATTTGTGAAAGCCATTGAAGCAAGCCAAGGAGCATCGCATAATCACCCTTGTTTTTTAACGTATGTCCATTTGATATAAATACAAGTACTTTATTACCCTTTGATTTATTCATATATTCTCCAATTGTAATAGATAAGATTTTATATTTCAGCCACGTTAGACCATGTACCGACTAAAGCTCACATGGAAATGTGCACTTCGAATACTACCGATGAGTAATGATTTATGATTGAAGTCGACAGTTTTAAAGGCTTTTTCATGAGTGATAATTTTGAATAACGGCCAAGCTCAACTACCACTATAAAGCGCAGCGGAATAGCAGTCCGATAAAGCGTCTCGTAATGCTATTATCATGGCCTCACTTACGAACTATGTGAAGTCTTGATCTCCGAATGAACTCATACTGATCCCTTTTGTCTCTGAAGTATATCGTCCACAGCATTCTTACAGCCAGACCAATGGTCATAATCATCAATCACAAGAACACTGCCAGCAATCAGATGGGGCTCAATTCGCTCAAGACAGGTCTTTACTGATTCGTACCAATCGACATCTATGTGTGCTAATGCTACCTTATCTTGAACGTAAAGCGTGTCTTGGAACAATCCCTTGACCAAATAAACGTTGTTTTTATCTATGGGAACATTATATCTACTGAAATTATAGCCTACCTTATCGAAAAGATTTTCTTCGTAGCCATAGTATTTCTGTCCACCGATTCCACTGGATTTCCCGCTTTTAATTATCTCATAGCGCTTGTGAACGTCTTCGCCATCACGATCTGACGGGGGCGGAATCATGCCAAACATGTCATATACGTAGAAGGGTCGAGAGCTTGACTTGGCGGTTGCAATCACGATAGCGGAGCCGCCTAACGCACAGCCCGCCTCAATCAAGATGCCGTCAGACCCTTCGTTTTCGAGCCTGGTCACTTGCTCATATAAGTCGTTTAGAGCATCTTCTCCGAGATAGGTAAGCGAATCGGCCAACACTGCACTCAAAACCGGAGGTTTCTTGGTCTGAGAGGGTATCCTTTTCAAAAAGCGCTTGACTTCTTTTGTTCCCATCAATTTTTTTTTGTTCGAGGAAGGATTTTAAAAATATGAAGTAGCGTACCCTTCAACAGCCTCTTATCCAATCCCTTCACTTTTTCTTTGAGCACTTCTTTTAAAATCCAGTTACCTTGAATTCCCAAAAAAGATTTAAAAAGAGTTTCTCTCCTGTTATTCACTAATTCTCTCCAGGCGTCAGATTCTATGAGTTGATGAAGGTTTTTATTGATTTCCATCACCAGCTTCCTGTTTTGATAATTATCAATACAAGCCTGAAGTGATTTCACCAAGTCAGAATCGTTATCCCTTTTTTTCACAGCTTGAAGATTATCTTCCACATGATAAAGAGCTAAGTCATGATCTATTTCCATTCCAGCAACCTTCTCAATGTCAATCTTGTTTTTAAAAGTACTGCATCTCTCCAATACGCCAACAGCATATAAATTAATCATCGTGCGTAAACACTTCTCACACGAACCACAATTATATACAACTTTCTCGTCATAGTGATTGTCACCGAACCAATGGAGGTTTTGCCAACAGACACGTAAGGTTCTGAGAGCTACATCAGACTGCGCTATCCGAAAGGCTTTTTCCACTCTGTTGGCTTCACATCCGTCGTGTACTATTTCGAGATCTTCAGTACTCCAGAGTGGATCAAGTAGCGGGTGAGATCCACAAGGATCCAAACGGGCATATGATTCTGATGAAGGAATATATATTTTTTTAAATTGTGGCGATAATAAAAGCGCCACACCTGCTAAAACACTTCCGAAAGAATGAAAAGGCCAACTCAGCCCTTGAGCATCCGAGAATTCATGTGCATTGGTTTCAACTTCTACAATCGGTAGATTCAATTCCGAAGCTGCCTTTTGAAGTTCTCTTGATACCATAGTTCGCTTGCTGCGATCATTTAGCCAGATATCTGCACCATGAATGAATATGACTTTAGTAATTTCATCACGGTGTTTAAGAAGCGTATAAAAAGAATCGAGACCGCCAGAAAAAAAGCATCCTATATCTTTCATTTCATGAATGTTATCAGGCTTTTTCGGTTCAGCTAACACTGATATTTTTTGAAATTCAGGATACCACTTGTGAAATATGTCCTGGATTGTTTGTATTGTATCAAGAAGTTTTGGTGAAATATTGCCGTTAATTTGCAGAGTTCTTCCGAGTTTCATGGCGGAAAACAGACAAGCTGCCAAAAAAGCATCGGAATTATGAGCTATGGGCCCTTCGGAAACCTTGTATTTTAGTTCATATGAACCGCCATTAACGAGGATAGTTGACGAAGCTACGTGATTACCATCTTCTACGGAGAAATTAGGTTTACTCAGTAATATTTTATCCATTTCTTCTTCGAGCATCTCCTAAAATCTGTTTTTATGCTTTTTCTCTAAACCGACTATAATTTCTTGCAATCTTACTCATTTTTAAAGTTTAAACTGCCGGCGCCATTCTATGATAGTCGCGATAGCGCATAATTTGTCATATGCATGAATACGCCTCTCCACATGGTCCTTAAAAAGTTTATCAACAGCATCAATTTGAAACAAATCGACCATATGTTCCCTATCAGAGAACAATTCACGGAAATAGGAAAAACTGCCAGATCTAATAGAATCATCGGCGTCAATGCACCAACAAGGTCTTTTATATCCTATCCCTATTTTCTGAGTAATGGGATAATCTGCAAGTCTGTATCGCAAACCGGAATATTTCTGCCTTATGCAATGGGGTACCATACCTTTCAAATATTCCCATCTCCATGACCACCATGTGGAACGTATCCGCTCACCTGTTTTGTCCCGAGGGATATCTGCAACGAATGGCAATTTGTTCAGTATTACGTTCTTATATAGTTTCTGCTCTATTCTCAACTCAGGAGGTATAGTCATTATAAAATCCACAAACTGGTTGTCCGAAAAAGGAGCGACAACATTCAATTCACGTCCAAGATGGTTTATAAGAAAAGTTGTATATCGTCTTTGCCTCTCCCGCAGCGACAAAATCACGAGTTTGTCAGCAAAAGCTTCTGCGTCAGCCGAATGTAATGATTTATTCCAATAATCACTGTTAATTCCAATTAGTGACTTAAACGAAGAATTTAGAATATCATTCAGCTCGGGGCAATTAAAAGCCCTCAGAAACCTAAATTTCTTCATTTCTTCGCTGTTTGTCATGCCGGCAAACAGATTCTTGCCTGTTAAGACGTCACCAATAAAGCCACTAACCATGATGTTTGGTATAATGTTACAATCTAAAATTCTTAGTATAAAAAAAACATGGTTGGTAACAGTCCCCTCTGCTAATTTCACACCAGAAGGTCCATATTGTGCAATATAATCACTCGATATGGGCAACACTGTATGATTAACGTAAAATTTTTTCGCAATCTTCTTACCATAGCATACATCTCGGCTTTTCATTAGCCCTACAGTACAACCGAATATGCTCTTACCACAATTTTTTGCTATTCCAGCGATAGTTCTTGAATCCAGTCCACCACTGATAGGGATAAATACGTTTTTTTCTCCATTGACACACCGTTCAAAAGCGCTCTGGAGATTGTAGTAAAACTTGTCAGTAAACCCCTCTATCGTTCCTGTAACCGGCTTAACCGAATAATCCCAGTATTTCTTAAATGATACGCCCCTCCCATCATAGACCATGAAACATCCTTGCGGAATTAACTTTATACCTTGAAACAGAGTAGTCTCGCCAAAGCAGTAACCCGCGCCTAAAAAATTCACTATCCCCTCTTTGTCAATGTCTTTATGATATTTGGGATGCTGTATAATTGCCTTGCATTCACTGGCAAACATCATGCCGTCTGGGCCAAGCCAGTAGTAAATCTTTGTAAAACCATATCTGTCCGTTACCGCTGAAAAACGTCTCTTTGTGTCATCCCATATTACAATGCTGTACAGCCCGTTCAATTCCTGAAGGCTCTCAACGCCAAACTTGAAATATGATTCAAGGAGTATCTGAGCATCGCTGCTTCCTTCATATACTACTACCCCGGCATCTTCCAAAAGCTGCTTTATCCTGTCAATATCAGTAATATACCCAGTCCACATAAGTCCTGATTCACCCATTGTCACAACCCTGCCTCCTTCAGAACCTCTCTCCCGGGCAAAAGAGACCCTCCCCATACAACATCCCTGTAGATTTAATATAGTCGTTTTACTCTCTGTTCCTTCCCCAATCGAGATCGCCGCAGAACGAACGATACTTTCGTCTCTCCTTAGATCAGGATAGGTGACTGTTCCTATGAGAATGCCCATTATAACTTTTACTAAATTCTTAGAAATACAGTGGAATCATGATGAACTAATGATACTCTCTACAGTTGTCTAATGACTTTTTTCCGGCTGCCAAAATCCAATAAAACAAATTCCCCTTGCTCTGTGTTGCTTTTACTCATATACGTTTCGAAATCTGTCCAGCCAAGGGCAGAGGCTGCAAAAAAAGCTGGCAAGAATGCGATTCCCCTGGGGTTTATCTCAAGCAAATAATGACCACCATCGCCTATAAGGGCATCAATTCCGAAGAGACCTTTATAACCTTTGTCTGATAAATATTCTCCAAGTTTCAAACAACTTTCTATTAATGCATCCGGGAGTTCATCTTGTTGAATGTTCTTCTGAGCATGAAAGGTGAATGTTTGTCGCCCATCTGAATGAAATAACATCTCATCAGCACATAGAAACTCCACCTCATCATAAATAAAAAATTGAATTCCGATACTTCGATGTTCTGGTATATACTCTTCAAGGAAATAGCCTCCTTTTGGATTCGAATTAGTGAGACTTATACCGAGTCCCCCAGCAGAGTTCTGGATGGGCTTTTCTAACATTCTTCTGCCATTACTGATAAAACTCCATTTCGGGGTAGGGATTCCAAGTTTTGTGAAAATCTTTTTAGCCTCTATCTTGTTATCAAGAATCGTAAACATTTCAGAAGGTGGATGAATAAGAATCTTTCCGGAAAGTATGTCTCTATGTCCTTTTGGCCAGTAAATCCATGGCAATATCAATCTTTTTCGAGACGAACTCAGTTCTTTTATACCTCGGTCTGTATTACAACATCCATCACGTGTATAAAATTCATCGAAAGGAAAAAACTTTCCAAGGTTATCGAACAAGGTAATTTCACGTTTTGTAAGGCTGTAAATATTTAGAAAACGTTCTGGCGCTGGAAAATTTTCCAGATAACAGGTCCAGAGGATCGCTTCATGACATAAATCAGCAAATTTCATTATTCCACTCACTTATTCCGTAAACAACCCCCATATTACCGCTGGCTCGATAAGGAATAACTCCATTGTTTTCAGGAAGTTCAATGGTAAGAGATGCCTTATTACTTAAATGACTAAACATCCTGATTTGTTGTTTATCCCAGACAGCTACATCTACTTCATATGAATTTGGCATTAAAGGTAAGTTCTTCACACAACACTTGACCGTACCTCTCCCTTTCAAAATTCCTAAATTCTTTTCCATTACCTTTGTGTTTGAAGAGAATATTTTAAACTCACCATATCGAAGCCCAAAAACAAAGGTTGGTGACTCGATACTTGAATGAGCAATATAGTCAATTTCCACTGTAAAAGGTTGCTCGGGATAGAAAATGTTTGTTTTGACACCTGATTCATTGACGATTCTTACATCGACTAATCCTATTTCTTCACTATGAGATTCATCAGTGGTTGATTTACTCTTTTTGACTGTATCAGATACATATCTTGAGATTACTTCTTTTACACTACCTTGTTCAATTATTCTCCCTTGATTGAGGTATATAGCCCAGTCGCAGATATTTTCTACCTGGAATAGACTATGAGAAACAAGAACAAAGGTTTTTTCATCTCTCTTGAATTTCTCCAATTGACCAAAGCTTTTTCTTTGAAAGGCTTTATCTCCTACAGCTAATATTTCATCAATAAGCAATACTTCTGGGTCGATATGAACAGCAACAGAGAAGCCCAACCTGATATACATTCCCGAAGAGTACCTTTTCAACGGTGTATCAATAAATTGCTCTAATTCTGCAAATTCAACAATCTGGTCAAATTTTTCGTCAATTTCCCTTTTCTTTAATCCTAAAATAGAGGCATTTAAATATATATTTTCTCTACCGGTTAACTCTGGATGAAATCCTGCACCCACTTCTATAAGTGAACCGATTCTTCCTTTTAATTCAATATTTCCCCTGTAAGGCCTCGTAATTCCAGCTAAAAGCTTTAATATTGTACTTTTCCCCGCACCATTAGGACCTATAATCCCTACGGTTTCACCCTTCTTTATCTCAAAGGATACATCCTTTAATGCCCAGAAGTCCTCTTTATAGATCTTACCATTTCCCATAAAAGGAACAAACCTTAACCATCTGCTTGTATTCAAAGGCTTTTGGGCAGTTCTATGACGGATACGGTACTTCTTTGAGACGTTATCGAATTTAATAGCTGTGTCCATCATAGCGTTATTACTAATGAGGTCATAAGTAAGGACACATCATTATCTGTTTCTGTCATGCCCGAAGTCCTTAATCGGGCATCCAGTTCCTTTGTGCAGGCTGGATTCCTGCTGGAGCCTGCCCTCTGGATTCCCCGATCCCCCGATCGAGTCGAGGGCAGGCGAGTCGGGGAATGACAAGGGTGCAGGAATGACGTAGAGAAGTATTCAAAAAGCATTATAATTCAATGAGTAATAAATTTTTGCTAAACTACAGTTGGGTTATATAAGATTTATAAATGGGAATTTTCTTTTTGCAGAATTATATAGTTTTTTGTCCGCTGTCCAAAGTGGTATCTTTAAAAATTTTGACAATGCAATATAAAAACAATCATAAAGGACTGGGGTCTCCAATATCGAACTAAATTCCCATGCTATATCCAAAAGGTCTTCTGTATAAATGAGGGTAATATCGAAGTATTTTAATTGATTGATTATCTCTCTTGCATCATCTTCTATTAAAATCCCTCTATAAACCTTATTTCTCAAAACTGAGGATACTTCAAAAATTATAAGTGTAGGAGCTATAACTTCTAAAGAATCTTCTATCCACTTTTTCCATTGTTCTTCAACTTCATTACTTTTATCTTCAGGAAGTAATAGTTTCAAGAGAAAACTCGCATCAATTGCCACTCGAGAGTTGTTCAATCCTCTCCTCTCTTATCTTTTTTAAGGTCAATATAGAATCGCTTACTGTAGTCTTTTGAGCCAGACCATCCCTTGTTTTCTTGATCCTCTCCAACTGAGCCAATCTTTTTGCCTTATTAATTGTTTTATTTTCCAGAAACTTTACATCTTTAAGGCTCACTATTGCAGCCTTTGGTTTGTTTTTTGACATGAGAACTACACGCTCTCCTTTGATTGCAACTGTATTGATGATCTCAGAAAATTTTTCTCTGGCTTTTCTCATATTTATCTTCATTGTAGTCATAGTGTACACAAATACATGCTATCTGTCAATTAGTGGTAATCCTATCTCAAACGTTCGACCTTAGTTCAAAAATTAAGAGCAGCCATATATATCTCCATAAGATTTTTAGATCCTGTTTTGTTTGTTACATTATTAGCATCATCAGAGGTTATTTTTCGCCTCTTCTGGCTAATGCGATATCTCTTTGAGACATTACCGAATTTGATGACGGTATCCATGAGAACTACCTCGTTATTACGTTATTGGGTAATTGGGTTATTACGTTATTGGTTATTAAGTTACTATGTTACTGCGTTATTGCTAATTTTTGTTTTTGAAGACTTGCTATATAGGCATTCAGTACTTTTATTAGCCTGTAAGCTTCTTCCTTCATATCAAGGCAAATATTTTCCGAAATGTAATTCTCATCAATGCATACATTTATATCATCGATCAACTCATTAATTGAGCCTCTTGATTGTCTACAAAATTGTATATTTTCTTGATAATGGTAACGTCCAAATCCTTCTGCAATATTATTAGTTACGGATAGAGCAGCCCGCCGCATTTGTGAAGATAGATTATATTTTTCTTCTTCAGGTAATGTCTTAGTTAATTTATAAATCTTCTTGCGAAATTCCCTCGCAAGTTTATACACATCCAAATCCTCAAATGTCCTAATTGTAGCCATAAACAACTTGTTATTAAGTTATTGCGTAATTGAGTAATTGAGTAATCAACTAATAACCCAGTAACGTAATTACGTAATAACAGAGTAAACTTTTTACTACTAAATAACATCTGCAAAATCAAATTCTTTTGCCTTGAATATGGAGTAACCAAGGATGAAAGTGATAACTGCAATAACTGTAGAGATGCCAAGTAGGCCCATGTCTGGACTTATTCCTTTGAGAAGGGCATTCCTGAATCCTTCTACTATGCCTACCATCGGGTTGAATACATAGAATGGTTTAAATCTCTCAGGAACCATTGACAGGGGATAGATAACCGGCGTCAGATACATCCAGAACTGCATCAGTAACCCTGTTGCCTGGCCTACATCCCTGTACCATACATTTATCGTGGTGAGAAGGAGGACGATGCCGAAGGAAAAGATAAAAGCAATTATAACAATAGGTACTACAAATAAAATATTTAAAGTGATTCTTACGTCGTAGAAGAAAAGTAAGCCCACAAATATTACAGCAGAAATAGCTATTTCCAATGAGGCACTCAGAATAGCAGAGAGAGGCAGTATTTCTCTTGGAAAGTAGACTTTTGTAATAAGATTTAAATTGGATGTCAGACTGGGAACACCGGCGCCAATTGCATTTGTAAACAATGACCATGGAAGTAATGCTCCAAATGAAAAAAGTGGATAGGGAATACCATCGCTTGGAAACTTTGCAAAATGTGAGAATACAACGGTTAGGATTATTACCGTGCCTGCTGGTTTTAAGACTGCCCATAGAATTCCAAGAGCTGACTGTTTAAAGTGTGCCTTTATCTGCCTCATGGTTAAGTTATAGATGAGTTCATGGTATGCAAAAAGTTTGATAAGGTGTTTCATTGGATCCTCCGTTATTTTGTTGAGTTGTTAAGTTATTAAGTCATTACGTAATTAAGTTATTACGTTATTGCGTTATTATTAATTGGCTTTACTGGTTTCACTTTTTGTCGTGGTTTCATTCGGCTTGTTCTTTATCTTGTTCAATTCATCTGAAAGGGCTGTGAAGGGGACTCCAAGCTTTTTTGCTACCTCTGCCTCTTTCTCTGCCTTCTCATATTCACCTGCTCGAAGATATGCGAGGCCGAGATAATAGTGGGCAAGACCGTTCTTAGGGTTTATCTCAACTGCCTTTGAGTATGCTGTAATTGCATCCTGATATGATTTTTTCGTCATATAAAGGGCTCCAATATTGATATAGGAACTTTCTGATACGGAAACTGACGGATGATGGTCATTCTGGATCGCTAATCGGAACTCTTCAAGTGCCCGATCAAGTTTTCCCATTGCCTGATAGAGGAGTCCTCTTCCAAAATAGGCAACGCCAAACATGTGGCGGTGCATTTCCGGATGATTAAGGTAATAAGTGAACTCTCTTTGAGCATGATCCCATTTCTTAGCATTGAGCATTCTCATGCCCTGCTCATAGTGAAACCAGTTATCAATCATTTGAGCCTTTAGACATTGCAATTCTCCAATGAAGAATACGAAGAATAAGGTACAGATAATATGTATTGGATACCTTCTGAAAAACATTTCATACTCCTTTCATTACCATAAGCTGTTCAAGTTTTTCCGGATTTTCTTCCCCGTTATGATTTTCTATGACCTAAATTGAGCGATTTTAAAACCACAGAGAACACAGAGAGAGACTTGAAATTTTTTAAAACCCACATAATTCCTTGTGTTTCTCTGTGTTCTCATAT
>JAGUWT010000128.1 GCA_020062205.1 Thermodesulfovibrionales bacterium | reverse complement strand
TTGATGTATTGTTGCCCATTCCTCTTCTCTATAGGCTTCATCAAGTTTTGCAATTTCCAATTTTTTAATTAGTTTATCTTTTTCGCCAACAGGATGGGCTCCCAGGAGACCGACAAGCTGGTTTAATTCTCTTAACTCAAACACACTACTATCAATTTTAAACTTTTTTGAGTGCAAGAAAAGGAAGAGTTTATTTATGGATTTATTGAAATCCCCTTCAGCAGTATCAGGAAGTAATTTTTTAATTTCATCTATGCTTAATCCGTGGTTTCCAAGCTCATCATTTAAATTCTGTATTATATCTCTCAGACCTACGCACGCTTTGATTAAAGTAGCATGATCATTTGCTGTCTTTAATTGTAAAAAAATGGCTTCGTTTTGAGGAAATATTGAAAAACCAATATGTTCATTAGATTTAGATTTAGATTTAGATTTATCATTTATTTTTTCCCTTAGAATGATAATTTTTTCAACCAAATCTGCATTACTATATTGTCTTTGTACTGCCTGTTGCTTTTCAGCAATGTCTTTTTGTTTTTTTTCTTCATCTTTTTCCCTTGCTCTCATAATTATATTTTTAGCTCTTATATTTCCATTTTCCTCAATAATTTTTTTTAATTCTTCAGTTTTAGGACCTTGCCATTTACTGATAACTTTAGCGATTAAATACTCTAATTTGTCGTTTTGTTTTATAGTACTAAAATTATCTATAATACTTTGTAAGTTTCTTTTAGGGTCTATTTTCAGCCATTTTTCAAAGGCATATTCTCTTGAATTTATATTGAATTTGTCATTTGTAAAAATTACCTGCAGTTCAGATTCAATCTTACTCAAAGCGCCAGCATTTTCCAGGTAGAAAAGAATTGCATACAGATCAAATTCATTAGTATCTTTACTACTAATAAACGCTTGCAGACTCACGACAGCAATATCAATAGCACGCTGTTCATAAATTTTTCTCTTGTTAAAGATTTCCAGAATATAGTTACGATCAACATCTTTAGTTTCAGGATTTTCGCCTATTTCGAACGCAATTTGAATTACGTCATTTGAATCCAATTCATTTAACGTCGTAATAAAATAGTGTGAAATATGGCTATTTTTATTCTTTTTATATGTCTCATACAAAGGGTATAAAAAAATAGGATCTCTAATTTCTGCGATTTCATTCAGCACATGAATCATTTCGTCAGAGTCGACGGTTGAATAGAGTTTTGCAATAAGCATTGAATTGTATTCCGTAGTCATACAAATCTGTTTTTAATAATTTGATATCAAAGATATTTTAGATTATAAAGGAGTAAAATGTATTTTATATAAATTGGTCATATCCGAACTCAAGTTCGTCTATACCCCCAAATTTGGTATAAAAAACGAAGTTATTTCGTCTATCTTAATATAGATTATCAATTCAAATCTACATTTTTTGACGACTTGTGTCAATGAGGACTTCAGGAAGAAGGACGCGCAGCATAATTCTGAAAGAAAGTGACACTATCTGATGATTCTCTCCTATATAAATGGGCTACCTCACGGTGCCGTTGATAGGCACGCGATTAAAGCGGAAAATGTTGGTAGAAGCAGACCCCAGGATCATTATGAACAATTTAATTATTACGGGAGGCATGCCATGACTATTCAAAAGGCCATAGAACATTTTAAGGACCATCAAAGGACATCCCTAAAGAAGAGGACACAGGAAGGGTATAAGAAGCTTCTGGAACGCTTCCACAGTGAATTTGGCGACCGTGACGTTGAGTCCATCAAGGCAGAGGAATTATGCCGATTCCTTGAAACCTACACTGAGGGATTAGCCAGGGCTACCCGGCGACTCAGATATGCCCAATTAAGAGCCCTCTTTAATTTCATCATCGACACGTTCGAGATCAACATCAAGAACCCTTGCTGTGTTCCCCAGTTGTTCAAGTCTTTCAAGAATATTCAACAGCGGCCCCGCAAGATTCTGGACAAAAAAACCGTGGACGAAATCATCTTCAACTCTAAGAATACACGGGACCGTCTGATTCTGGAACTTCAGGCCCGCTGTGGTCTCCGAGTTGGTGAAGTCCTGAATCTCAAGGTATCTGACGTATCCCAACGAAAACTTATGCTCCAAGAACCTAAATCTGGCCGAGAGGTTGAGGTAGCTTTTATGCCTGAGCATATAGCCGTCCGGTTGGCTGACTATATTGCCAGCAGGAATCTGTCTCCAAACGACAGAGTATTTGGTATTTGCTACACAACAGCCAGAAATCTTGTGACCCAGCTCGGACAGAAGCTTAACGTACGCATATCCCCTCATGATCTTCGCAGACATTCTGCCACATATGCCAGTAGGAATGGTGTTCCCCTGGAGATCATCTCAAAAGTCATCCTGAGGCATCAGGATTTGAAAACCACCCAGGTGTATCTCGGTAAGGTGAGCGATTCTGAGGCGATCAGGTGGATGGACGTTCTACACGGGAAATAGCCCATAACTGAATAGATAAACAGCTTCTGGGGTCTGCATACGTGATTTTGTTATAATGAGCATATTATATATGGAGGAAATGTACTCTGATTATGGGATTCCCGGTTAAATTGAGTGATATCATAGAGGCCATCGAATTCCAGATGGATGAGAGCAGCGTATACTTGAATAAAAAGACTGGCGAGGTCGTGACTGTTACCCAAGAGGATTTTGAAGCTGCTGAAAATCAAGACGCCTTGGACGAATATCCTGAGTGGCAGCACGAAAGTATCAAAACGGCCCAGGAGATCCTTGACCATGAAGAGG
>JAGUWT010000014.1 GCA_020062205.1 Thermodesulfovibrionales bacterium | reverse complement strand
GGAATACATTCCTTTTTCTGGATTCCCGTTTGCACGGGAATGACGATGTGCGAGAACTTTATTTGCTCCGTAGTTAATAAAAAAAGGCTTGTTTCGAGGGACACTCGAAACAAGCCTTTATCAAACTGTACTTGATATTTATCCTTTCAATGGAGAGAAATTCACAAGAGGCTGAAGCATTCTCTTTATAGCTGCCATCCTTGTTATTTCCATGGTTTCCTTTGCGGATGCAAATTTATGGTACTTCTGTGGCTCATCAGTGATTAAAAAGATAGTCCGTACAGCTTCTGCGTTGAGAAGCTGGGCCTTCGGATTCATAGGCTTGATCTCGTTCAACCTCTTCTGTGCTTTCTCAAGCATCTTATCCCTATCACCGAAATTCATGGCGCCCGTAGGACAGGTTTTTACGCATGCTGGTAACAGACCTTCCTTAATCCTGTCAATGCACATAGTGCACTTAGCCAGTCCACCTGTCTTCTCATTCCATCTTGGAATATCCCATGGACATGATTCCCTAATGGCCTTGGCATCGGCTGCCTTTACTTTTACCTTTGGATTATAAAGGACAGCACCTGTTGCCTCATCCCTGCTGATAGCCTTAACTCCCTTAGCCTCGGCTGTATAAAAGCATGGTGGTTCAACACAGTGTCTGCATTGATCAGCAAAGAAATACCATCTGGGTTTTTTATCCACCTCTACCTCGCTGAACCTCACTAATTTAAAGGTAGAAAAGCATAGGTCTTCTGGGTTCTGGTAACTTCCCCGCTGTAAGGTTTTAGTTCCAGGATTTCTATTCCACTGCTTGCAAGCCACCTGACATCCCCTACAAGCAATGCAGTTAGTCGTATCTATGAAAAATGATTTCCCTGTCATTTATATCACCTCCCCTTCTTTTTTGGCAGCTTCTCCACATTGGCCAGGAATGCCTTATATTCTGGAATGGTTGTGTTGGCATCACCTATGTAGGGTGTAAGCAGGTTTGCACTTTCTCCCCCATCCTTAGGAATTAGCCAGCCATAGCACCATGGTAGACCAATCTCATGGATTGTCTGACCAGCCACCTTAAGAGGCTTCCAGCGTTTAGTAACCATGGCTACGGCCTCAACCTTACCCCTTATGGAGAATACAATTACCCTTTCTCCATTCTTGATACCTTTTTCTTTTGCCAGCTCCTCGCTTATCTCCACAAACATCTGTGGCTGTGCCTCCACAAGCCAGGACTGGTATCTGGTCATAAGACCTGTCTGCCAGTGCTCGGTAAGCCTGAAGGTAGTAGCAACAAATGGGAACTTTGGATCGCAGTAGGTGGATTTATACTGTGGGAATAAGGCTATAGCAGGATTAATCCTCTGGGAAGAAAGAGGATTCTTTTCAATGGGGCTTTCAAGAGGTTCATAGTGTTCCGGGAAGGGTCCATCAGCCAAACCCGGGCCGAAGATTGAAGCAACTCCATCAGGTTTCATGATGAAGGGTAATTTCCCGCCTTCAAGTCCCATTGGTGGTGGTGGCCCATCAGGGACATCTCCAACCCATTTCTTAGCTACCGTATCCCATTTGATGACAGCACGTCTGAGATCCCATGGATTTCCATTAAGGTCAACAGAGGCTCTATTGTATAAGATCCTTCTGTTTACCGGCCAGCACCATGCCCAATTAGAAAACAGACCTACTCCACTTGGGTCCTTTTTGTCCCTTCGAGCCATCATATTGCCAGCATCCGTGTAGCTCCCACAGTAAATCCAGTTACCGCAGGAGGTTGAACCATCGGCCTGAAGAAGTGGAAAGGCCGAAACCAAGCTTCCCTTCTTATAACTCTTATCACCGATGGTCTTATCCTCCAGCCAGTAACCATTCATCTCCTTGGCCACCAGATGGGGATCAACCTTTCCATCAGGAGCATAGTCCCACTTTAGTTTAAGAATTGGATCAGGAAATACACCCTTTTCTTTCTCATAGAGTTTTTTGACTCTCGTATAAAGTTCGTGGACAATCTGGCCATCTGCTTTTGACTCTCCTGCCGGATCTATAGCCTTGTAGCGCCACTGTGCCATGCGGCCACTATCTGTAATATTTCCTTCCTTCTCAATATACATAGCGGCTGGAAGCAGGAAGACCTCTGTCTTGATCTTTTTGGGATCCATTCCAGGGCCTTTCCAGAAGTTGGTAGTTTCACTCTCAAAGAGGTCAATGGCCACCATCCAGTCCAGTTTTGAAAGGGCTTCCCTTATCTGATTGGCACTGGGTAGACCACAGGCAGGATTCATTCCCAGGCAGATAAAACCAGAAAATTTCCCTTTAAGCATCTCATCGAACATAAAGAGAAATGAGGCATCCTGGCCAACATCGAGCTTTGGAAGCCATTGGTAGCCAAACTCATTATCCTTCGTGGCATTTGCTCCATACATGGACTTGAGGAAACTCACCACATATTTTGGCCTGTGCTGTAACCAGTTTACACTCATTGGCTCTGCTGTCTTTGGGGTATATTTTTCTTTGTATTTCTCCAGGCTCACATCTGTAGCCCTTGGTACCGGATTGTATCCAGGAATGATATGAAACAGAAGAGCCTGGTCGGTGATACCCTGGACATTAGATTCTCCTCTTAAGGCATTCACTCCACCCCCCGCCATGCCTATGTTGCCCAAAAGCAACTGAATCATGGAGGCTGTTCGGATGAGCTGTACGGCTGTAGTATGCTGAGTCCAGCCCATGGAATAAAGGATGGTAGCCACTTTATCCGGTTTCCCCGTCGCCGCAAAGGTCTCATAAACCTCAATCAGGTCTCCCTTTGGTGTTCCGGTGATAGATGAGACAGTATCTAAATCGTAGCGGTCATAATGTTTCTTCAAGAGCTGATAGACACAACGCTCGTGCTGAAGGGTCGGGTCCTTCTTAGGAATCCCCTTGTCATCCTTTTCAATGGCCCATAATGCCTTATCATATGCCCTCTTCTCGGGATTGTAGCCTGAGAAAAGCCCATCCTTGAAATCATATTTCGGTCCTACGATAAAGGCAGCATTGGTGTAATTGACTACATAATCCTTTTGAATAAGATCATTATCGAGTATGTACTTGATCATACCACCCAGAAACGCAATATCAGTTCCAGAGCGAAAAGGTACATAGATATCTGCTACTGCTGAGGTACGGGTAAATCTTGGGTCTACATGAATAATCTTTGCACCATTTGCCTGTGCCCGAAGAACCCATTTCATAGCTATGGGGTGCATTTCAGCAGCATTACTCCCCATGATTAATGCACAATCCGTTACCCCGATATCCCTCCAGTTATTAGTCATCGCTCCACGTCCATACGACTCTGCCAGAGCCGGTACAGTGGAGCTGTGGCATAGACGTGCCTCATGCTCAATGTAAACCAGTCCTAAGGAACGAAGAAACTTCTGATAAAGCCAGCCCTCCTCATTGTTAATATGGGCACTCCCTATTCCTGCTATTCCGTTGCACCTGTTGACAACCTCGCCTTTGGCATTTTTCTCTGCAAAGCTTTTGTCCCTGTCCTTTTTTATCCTCCTGGCAATCTTGTCAAGGGCCCAATCCCAGGACTTCTCCTCCCACTTGGTGCTATTGGGAGCACGGTACATAACCTTCGTAAGCCTTTTTGGATTAGTCACCAACTCGTAGGCTCCTGCACCTTTGGCACAGAGAGAACCCTCGCTCGTAGGTTGGTCCGGATCGCCTTCAATATTGATGACCTTTCCACCGCTGGTATGGACAATTTGACCGCAGCCTACTGAACAATAACAACAAACTGAAGTAGTTTCCTTAGCACCCTTGATACGCAGCTCAGTAGCATATGCCTGAACCGGAGTTAAGTCAAAACCTAACTGGCTCAGGGTTAAACCAGCCGCTGTAGCTCCAGTGATCTTTAAGAAGTCCCTACGTGTAACCTTCATAATACGTCCCCTCCTTTCCTTAAATTTTCAAAACTAAAGAGAGCCTTAAAAATCCCTTACATGTAATTTTTATAAAACAATCCCCTCCTTTCCTTAAATTTTTGAAACTAACATAAAGGCCGAATCTGGCGCGATAATGTGGATTGACTGTTTCCACATATGAAGATAATTCATGATAGACATGTATATACTATAATTTAAAAGCTGATGTCAAGTTAAAAAATCTGCTTTTCCCAAATTTGTCGACGGGTTTTAAAACCTTTGGAATTTCAAAGAGATGCCGAAACAAGTTCGGCCTGACAATGTCGGTAACAAAGGCTTGAAAACTGTCATTCTGAACTTGTTTCAGAATCTCTGTCGGCAAATTTGGGCATCTACTACATCGCCTCTTTAGCCGTAACCTTTATTACTTCCTTTATACTCCTGTCGATAGTCTGTGGAAGATATGGAATGTCTAAGTTTAAAAATCCAGAGGTTATTAAAGAAACAGTGTCCTCTTTAGATATACCCCTTGACATTAAATACTCAACCTGTTCTTCGGAGATTGGACCTATGGACGCTTCATGAGAAAGGTTGGCTTTCGAGGCACCATCAGATATTAGCTGTGGTATGGCATAAATCTTTGCTTTATTGGAGAATAGTATTCCGCGACAGTCAAGGTGTGCTATACAATAACCCTTGGTCTTAGCCACGAGATCCCCTCTTGCATAAATTACACTTTCATCAGCAGCTATTGTCCTTGCAGTAGATTCGCCCTTCGTATCCTCTCCTTCAAGGATTATCCTTGAACCAAG
>JAGUWT010000073.1 GCA_020062205.1 Thermodesulfovibrionales bacterium | reverse complement strand
CAAGTTCAAATAGGGATTGAAGCAATATCATAAATCAAGGATAATAATATAAGAAACGGGTCTCTTGAAAATCGACTTTTTCTACAGACTCGTTATGCCTGCCAGTATAGAACCGATAATTGTTGTAAAAAATTCTTTGACAGAAAATGATAATTATCTGATAATTGACTGAATGCCGACTGTTAGAAATATTCCAGGACCATATCGTTTTTTCTTTTATAGCTTTGATTGTAATGAGCCAATGCATGTGCATGTTCAGAGAGAAAGAATGATTTGTAAGTTCTGGTTGGATCCTGTTGTGTTGAGCAAAAATCACGGCTTTACATCAAAAGAGCTAAATATTATACGGGAAATCATTTATAATAATAAAACAAAATAGTGGAGGCATGGTATGAGCACTGCGGTGAAGCTTCAGGAAGTGAGGATTAAGGATTTAAGCATCACCGAGGATACAATTACTGCCTATCTTGTTGATGGTCGAGTAATTAGTGTTCCTCTTGCTTGGTCTTGGCGATTGTCAGAAGCGACACCTGAACAGAGAGACAATTACGAAATAATCGGGGATGGTCATGGTGTGCATTGGCCAGATATTGATGAGGATATTAGCGCTGAAGGCATGTTATACGGCATCCCTGCTCCAAGGCCACAAAAAATTTCCAAATAGGAAGTATTGGCAAGTATCGGTATTTTGGTATTGGGGTCTTGCAATATCACTTTTAAATTCTACGTGTATTTCATTTAATAGCCTGCTTATTCTGATAAGAATATATCGGAGAAGGATCAGAACAACTTTTTGAACCTGAATCCTACATCTTCAAAATGTCTGTCGGCTGTCAGAACCTCTGAAATGCCTATCTCCTTCATTACTATAAAGGAAGAAAAATCAACGAATGAAATAGAGGGTTTATCATTATATTTTTTACTTAACTCCCAAATCTTCTGCCATCTTTTCTCATCTATTCTTTCAAGTATTATCCTGCCTTCCTTTATGGCAGAAAGAATTGTATCTATAAAAACACTAACCCCTTGAGGGTTTGTTCTTGCCCTTAGAAGGGTTATAGTTTCAGCAAGTACATAGTCTGTAGTGACAGGGATCCCCTTCCTAAGAAGAAATGTCCTATAAAAGGAAAGTATCTCTGAATGGTGCATATCGTCTTTGTGTGCAATTGCTGCCCAGCCCCATGTATCAAAAAAAACTTTTTTCATTTTATCGATGCTTCATACAAGTATCTATCGTGCTTATCTGACAGGTCTCTGGGACCGCCTTTACAGATGCCCGATACAGAGAGAAGCCTTTCAGTAATTATGTCTTCTATTGGTACGGTTTTCTTTTTCTTGATTTCTACCAAAAAATTGTCAATAGCCTTTCTTATGATTTCAGCAACAGGGACTTTAGTATCATACTGAAGCTTTTCCAATGCTTCTTTTTGACTTTTATCCAAAAACATCTGATATCTTACTTTAGCCATATCAACCTCCTACACATATCATATTAAAATTATATGTGTATGTCAAATGAAAGTAAATGGAGGGTATTATAAAAAGCGGTTGATGTCCTTGATAATGTGCTTAACGAAAAAACAATTAGCACAATTTGGGAGATAAGCTGAATGGGAGAACGAGGTAAGTTATTGATTTTACTGGTAGGCGATGCTGGGATTGAACCAGCGACCTCTTCCGTGTGAAGGAAGCGCTCTCCCACTGAGCTAATCGCCCAATTGGCGATGGGTCTTCTGGAGCCGATGGTCGGACTTGAACCGACGACCTGCTGATTACGAATCAGCTGCTCTGCCACTGAGCTACACCGGCAATTTGGTGAGCCGTGGAGGATTCGAACCTCCGACCCGCTGATTAAGAGTCAGCTGCTCTGCCAGCTGAGCTAACGGCCCACTTTTTTATCAGCGCGCCTGAGAGGATTCGAACCTCCGACACTCGGCTCCGGAGGCCGATGCTCTAGTCCACTGAGCTACAGGCGCATACTGGGGTGAGTGAGGGGACTTGAACCCCCAACACCTGGAGCCACAGTCCAGTGCTCTAACCATTGAGCTACACTCACCATTGAAAACATTCATGAGTTAAAAGTGATTAGCTATTAGTAAAACAGAAATGAATCTTCTCCGTCAAATCTTGCCCATTACTAACAACTAAAAACTAACAACTGCGAATTTCGCTTTGCGAAATTCGACTGGCGCGCCTGAAGGGATTCGAACCCCTGACCCACTGCTTAGAAGGCAGTTGCTCTGTCCTACTGAGCTACAGGCGCATTCAATTTTAATCCGATTCCTGAATTAAAATAACCAAGTCCGCCATTGGCGGACTGCAGTATTTTTATATATTCCTTATTTCTTATGAGAATGAAGGATTCAGGTTTAAAAAACGTATAAATTATAAGAATTTATAAGGATTTATGTCAATGATTCTCAGAAACTGATCCCGAAACCCTGTGAAAGACTTGAAAAATAACGCACCTTATCGGATAGGAGCATGATACCGAAGACTATCAATATCAGGCCACTTGCAATCATTATCAATCTCATATATTTATAGAGCCTTTTCGTGAAAGAAAAAAATGCATTTATAGCAAAAGCTGACAGAATAAAAGGTATAGCAAATCCCAGAGAATACACAAAGAGTAGTTTTAACCCATAAGTTGCTGATGCCTGAGACATTGCAAATGCTCCAATAGTCCCGAGGGTCGGACCTATACATGGTGTCCAACCAGCAGCAAGGCCTATACCTACCAAAAATGCACCAGCATAACCTACGGGTCCTTTATTAATAATAACCCTTTTTTCTCTCATCAAAAAATCAAGCCGTATAAAACCTGCAATAAAAAGACCAAATATTATAGCGAGTATTCCACCTGCTATTCTGAAATATTCCTTATACGCAAATAGGAAAATACCAAGCAATGATGAGGCGGCACCTATCAATATGAAAATTGTTGAAAATCCAATGACAAAAGCAAAGGTGCTACCTATTATTTTCGATTTTTTAGGAGAGACCTTCAGTTCTTCAATGGAAAGACCTGTTATTAATGAAATATATACAGGAAAGAGGGGTAAAACACAGGGGGAAAAGAATGATAGTAGTCCTGCTGCAAATGCTAAAGAAAATGATATATCCTTCACTTCATTTCTTTATCGTGTCTCTAACGGGCACATTCTGAAGGGTCTCCTTTTATCTTCTCTATGGCATGGGGTATAACACCTAAGATAACTTCAAGATTTTCTTTTACTGCCTTTGGGCTCCCGGGAAGGTTAATAATCAACGACTCTCCTCTTATGCCTGCAACTGCCCTTGAAAGTACAGACCTGTCTGTCTTTTTGTAACCTTCCAGTCGCATAATCTCTGCGATGCCGGGTATCTCTCTGTCGATAACCTCAAGAGTTGCATCAGGTGTAACATCCCGCAGGGCAAGCCCTGTTCCCCCTGTTGTGAGGATGAGGTCAGCCTTTCCGGAGTACTCAATAAGTTTCTCTTTTATCAGTTCCTTTTCATCAGGAAGGATCTCATAGTGCTTAACTTCAGCGTCTATTCCTTGCAACATATCCTTAATTATTGATCCACTCAGGTCTTCACGCTCACCTCTTGCTCCTTTATCACTTATGGTTAATACAGCAACAGTGATCATCCTACTATGATCGGGTCTCCTTCTTTAATCTTGCCGCCCTTGAGAACCTTCACAAAGATTCCTTCTTTTGGCATAATACAATCCCCTGCCTGGTAGTAAATACTACATCGCGTGTGGCATTCCTTGCCTATCTGGCTTACCTCAACCTCAATATCTTTTCCAATGGTCATCTTTGTGCCAATAGGAAGTTTAAGCAGGTCTATCCCTTCTGTCGTGATATTCTCTGCAAAATCACCAGGTTTAACCTTAAGGCCCAAGGCTTGCATCTTTTGAATACTTTCAAGCGCTAAGAGGCTCACCTGCCTGTGCCATTGAGAGGAAGCATGCGCATCGCCCTCGATGCCAAAATCTGTCTTTATCTCAGCCTCTTTGATGGGCTTCTTCCGTACACTCTTTTTGGCGCTGATATTGATAGAAACTACTCTGCCCTTCATTGTTATGTCCCCATCTCCCAACTCGTAAGATATTTTTTCTGTTCCTTGCTCAATGTATCTATTTTGATACCCATTGCCTTGAGCTTGAGTCGCGCAATCTCTTTATCGATCTCCTCTGGAACACGGTAGACCCTTTTATCCAATCCTTTATAATTCTTTACGATATGCTCAGCACAAAGTGCTTGGTTTGCAAAGCTCATATCCATTACTGCAGAAGGATGTCCTTCTGCAGAAGCCAGATTAATAAGCCTTCCTTCGCCAAGAAGGTAGATCCTCCGATTATTCTTCAGGGTGTATTCCTCGACAAAGTCTCTTATAATCCTTCTCTTCCTGGATAGCTTTTTAAGATCATCTATGGATATCTCAACATTAAAATGGCCTGAATTACACACGATTGCACCGTCTTTCATCAGGGTAAGACATTTCTTTGAAATCACATGAACGTCTCCGGTTGCTGTAACAAAGATATCCCCTATCTTTGCAGCCTCTCTCATAGTCATTAACTCGAATCCATCCATTGTTGCCTCAAGCCCTCTCAGGGGGTCTACCTCTGTAATAATGACCCGTGCACCCATCCCCTTTGCCCTCATAGCTATGCCTTTCCCACACCATCCGTAACCTGATACAACAAAGAGAGAGCCTGCAATGAGCCTGTTCGTAGCCCTCATGATTCCATCAATTGTAGACTGGCCTGTACCATAGCGGTTATCAAAAAGGAACTTTGTATAGGCATCATTGACTGCTATGATTGGATATTGGAGAACACCGTTTTCAGCCATTGCCCGAAGTCTGATGACACCTGTTGTTGTCTCCTCGGTACCGCCTATAACATCCTTTAATCCTTTCCTCTGTTTATGGAGCGTGGAAACAAGGTCTGCACCATCGTCCATTGTAATATGAGGTTTCAATGAAAGTGCATCATGAATATGTCTGTAATAGGTTTTGTTATCTTCACCTTTTATCGCAAAAACCGGGATCTTAGAAAATTGTACAAGGGAAGCGGCAACATCATCCTGTGTACTTAAGGGGTTGGAAGCACAAAGCGAGACCTCTGCGCCACCTGCTGTCAGGGTTTCCATGAGGTTTGCTGTCTCTGTTGTAACATGCAGGCATGCAGATATTCTGAACCCTTTCAGGGGTTTTTCCCGTTGAAATCGTTCAGCAATCTTTCTCAGTACCGGCATCTCCTGTGCAGCCCACTCCATGCGGAGTTTACCCTTTGCAGCTAAATGAATATCCTTAATGTCATACTTTACCATATATCCTCCAAAGTTTGGTATCAGTCAATTAGTGTCAGTGTCAGTTTTTTTTACTATTCACTGTTTAAAGCCCTGCTTCTTTCTTGAGGGTCTCTGCCATATCTGTCTTCTCCCATGTAAAATCAGGGTCATTCCTTCCGAAATGGCCGTATACTGCGGTCTTTTTAAAGATAGGTCTCCTGAGATTCAGGGTATCTATCATACCCTTTGGTGTAAGGTTAAAGTTCTTTCGTATAATCTTTACTATATCCTCACGTGGTATCTTGCCTGTTTCGAATGTCTCGGCGAGTACGGATACAGGTTCAGGTACGCCAATGGCATACGCTATCTGTACTTGAACCCTTTCAGCGATTCCGGCTGCAACAATATTTTTTGCGATATATCTCGCCATGTAAGAACCTGACCTGTCTACCTTTGTCGGATCCTTTCCAGAGAAGCAACCGCCACCATGGCTGCCGACTCCTCCATAACTATCAACAATGATCTTTCTGCCTGTAAGCCCTGTGTCGCCCATCGGGCCTCCTACAACAAAACGGCCTGTTGGATTTACGTAGTATTGAATATGCTCCTCATCAAGAAGCTCTGCAGGTACTATAGGTTTGATAACCTTTTCGATAATATCTTCCCGTATTTCTTTCAGGGTAAGTTCAGGGCTGTGCTGGGTTGAAATAACAATGCTGTCTATTCTAAACGGTTTACTGTCTCTATACTCAACGGTTACCTGTGTCTTACCGTCAGGCCTTAAGTAACCGAGGATATCCTTCTTTCTGACGTCTGCTAATCTCATGGCAAGCTTATGTGCAAGTAAAATGGGAAGAGGCATAAGCTCTTCGGTCTCATTACATGCAAATCCGAACATCAGACCCTGGTCACCGGCGCCTCCTATATCAACACCCATAGCAATGTCAGAGGACTGTTCATGAATAGAGGTAATAACCGCACATGTTTCATAATCAAAACCATATTTTGCCCTTGTATAACCAATCTCTTTAATGGTTTCTCTCACAATATCCGGGATCTCAACATAACAGTTTGTTGTGATCTCACCAGCTACAAAAGCCAGGCCTGTTGTTACGAGTGTCTCACAAGCGACCCTTGCAAACATATCCTTCGCAATGATCGAATCTAACACTGCATCCGAGATCTGATCTGCAACCTTATCCGGATGTCCCTCTGTTACCGACTCCGACGTAAAGAAATAGTTTTTCCCTAACATCCGTCACCTCCTGTATTTTTTAAGTAAAAATTATCAATGGACAATTATCATGTCAAAATGAGATGATAATTTTGCATTGCTAATGGTAAATTGTTAATTGACTATTGTAACACCTTTTCACTCTTGATGGCATCCACTACCTTTGCAACCCTTGCCATCTCTTTCACATCATGAACACGGATTATATTTGCACCATGCATGATAGAGACAGCGACTGCTGCTGAAGTGCCTTCAAGCCGCTCTGTTACTGGTACATCTCCGAGGATTTTACCTATGAATGCTTTTCTTGAAGGACCTATCAGGATTGGTTTCTCTAAAAGGGTGAATTCTTTCAGGTTATTTATTACCTCAAGGTTATGGTCAAATGTCTTGCCAAAGCCTATACCAGGATCAATTACTATCTTATCTTCGGATATTCCTGTGCTTATTGCTAACCTTATACCGGCCCTGAGGGAATCCATTATCTCAGGTATTAATGCCTTATAGACAGGATTCTGCTGCATGTTTCGTGGAGTGCCTTTTATGTGCATAATAACCACAGGAACCTTGTATTCAGAAACAACCTCTGGCATCCTGGGGTCAAACCGTAATCTGCTTATGTCATTTACCATGGATGCACCTGCGTCGAGTGCCTTTTTTGCAATTTCTGATTTGTATGTATCAATGGATATGGGGACCTTAAACTCCTTTGCAATTGCCTCAATAACAGGTATCGTGCGTCTTAGCTCTTCCTCGATAGTGACGGGTTCCGAGCCAGGCCTTGTTGATTCACCTCCAACATCAATGATATCAGCGCCTTCTTCAACCATTTGGTATGCCCTTTCAATTGCAGCAGACCTGTCAAAATGTAGACCACCATCAGAAAAGGAATCCGGCGTGACATTCAGGATTCCCATGATATAGGTCTTTTGCGAAAAATCAAGGCAGAAATCAGCCCATATAAGTTTCATTCTTCAAATCCTAAAAATGCATTTTAAAAGCCACAGAGGATACAGAGATTTTTTCTCTGTGTCCTCTGTGTTCTCTGTGGTTAACTGTATTAGTACTAAATGGTGGAGGCGGCGGGAATTGAACCCGCGTCCGAAAGCACTACACTCAGGCTTCTACATGTGTATTCTGTTTTTTCAGTCTCGGATAATGAACCGCCAACAGACAGGCTTTTCATTATCCCATCCCCCTTATTCTTACCTTAAGGTCGGGAGAAGCTCCTTAAGGCCAGTCTGCTTGCCGACGCTGTCCCCTGAAACACAGGCAATTTCAGGGCAGCGGCTGCTTAGTTAATTAAGCAGCGAGTGCCAGTTCGTTATTGGCTTTTGTGTTTGTTTCCGTCTTTTTGCGTGGTGACGGCGCCACGACATGCTACCTGAGCCTCATAACCCCCGTCGAGCCCTTTCGCCCCCTTTTTTCAGTATGCAGTAAACAGAAAGCAGCAAGCAGTAAAAAAGCTGCCTACTGCTTATCGCCTTCTGCTTACTTGTTTTTCATAGCCCTTTCGATCTCTCTCCGGGCCTCTCTCTCCTTTATTGCATCTCTTTTTTCAAAGAGTTTCTTCCCCCTTGCAAGACCAATCTCAACCTTTGCAAAAGGCCCTTTGAAGTATATTTTTAAAGGGATGAGTGAAAATCCCTTTGTCGCTGCCTTACCAGCCAGCCTGTCTATCTCTTTCCGGTGAAGAAGGAGCTTCCTCATCCTCAATGGATCGTGATTCATAATGTTTCCATGACTATAAGGACTAATGTGGCAGTTGAGCAGAAAACCCTCAGCATCTTTAACAATTACATAACTATCCTTCAGGTTTGCCCTTCCTTCCCTGAGAGATTTAATCTCTGTTCCTAAGAGGGCAATTCCTGCCTCTAAGGTTTCCTCTATAGAGTAGTCATGAAATGCCTTTCTGTTTTGACAGACAACCTTCATTTATTATTATAACATTTTCTGGTTCTTCAGGGGATTGTGTGGAATTATGGCTCCCTGTATGTCATTCCCGCCCTGGCCTCGCTCTGCGAAGCAGGGCAGGCTTGTCGGGAATCCTTCTGAAAGGTATATTAAAGAAACGAAGCAATCTGAAGAAAGATTCCGAACAAGTCGGAATGACAAACAGGTTTTTGCGCCATTTGTTGTTAAAATATCCACAAAAAGTCTGAAGAGCCCATTTCTAAACTCGACCTACACAGAAATATCTAAATCCCTTTCCCCTGAGTCTCTGTGGGTCGTATATGTTTCTCAGATCAAAGAAAAAGGGTTCTTTGAGGAGATTCCTCAGTCTATCAAGTTCGAGGTTCCTGAACTGGTTCCATTCTGTAATGATTACAAGTGCATCAGCGCCCTTGACAGCATCATATGGGTCTTTGCAGTATTTTACTTCAGGCAGTATGCCCTCGGCATCCTTCATGGAAACCGGATCGTATGCCCTTATTTTTACTTTCTCTTTCAACAGTTCTTGAATGATATAGAGAGAAGGGGCATCACGGAGGTCATTTGTATTCGGTTTGAAAGAAAGCCCAAGGATTGCGATTGTCTTACCTTTAAGATTACCCATTGCATCCCTGATCTTTTTGAGCATATTTTCCCTTTGCTTCTCATTTGCCCTCAACACTGCATCAACAATGCTGATCTGAACACCGTGCTCTTCTGCTATCTTTAAAAGTGCCGTTATGTCTTTTGGCAGACAGGATCCACCAAAACCAGGGCCAGGATGAAGGAATTTTGGCCCTATCCTCTGGTCAAGACCCATCCCCTTTGCAACCATGTGGACATCTGCACCAACCTGTTCACAGAGATTCGCGATCTCATTGATAAAAGAGATCTTTGTTGCGAGAAAAGAGTTAGATGCATATTTAATGAGTTCAGCGGTTTTAATGTTTGTTATAACAAATGGTGTCTCTATGAGATAGAGGGGTTTATAGAGGTCTTTGATTATTGCGACAGCTTGTTGACTGTCTGTACCAATAATGACCCTGTTTGGTCTCATAAAATCTTCTATTGCAGAGCCTTCCCTGAGAAACTCCGGGTTTGAGACGATATCGAAATTAACCTTCTCTTTAAGATTCTTTGATATTATCTCCCTGATTCTATCACCAGTTCCGACAGGTACTGTGCTCTTGGTGACAATGACCTTATAACCAGTCAGGTTAGTGGCTATTTCCCTGGCGACTTCTTCTACATATTTCAGGTCTGCTGAACCGTCACCCCTTGGAGGTGTGCCAACAGCTATGAATATAACCAGGGAAGAATCAACAGCATCTGCAATCTTTGTTGTAAAATTGAGCCTTCCCTCTTTGGTATTTCTCTGTACAAGCTCTTCAAGTCTGGGCTCATAAAAGGGGACGGTTCCTTTTTTTAGGGATTTAATCTTTTTCTTATCCTTATCAACACATGTGACAAATACCCCGAATTCTGCAAAACATGCTCCTGTTACAAGACCGACATACCCTGCTCCAATAATACCAATATGCATAGCCCCTCCTAACCCTATTTATTTCCAAACTTATGTCGATCAACTATTTATGAATTACTAATAAGACCACAAGTAATATCACATCCTTTCGATGATTTCTGTCATTGCGGCTTGTCCGCAATCCTTCTGGCTTGTCCAAAATCGTTCAGAAAGATTCCCGGCAAGCCTGCCCTGCTTCGCAGAGCGAGGCCAGGGCGGGAATGACATATAACGTGACCTTACTTATGAACTTCTTAGTAAGTTCCTTTTTCGTCTGTAATTAAAAGTGTATCACTTAAGAACACGTGAAAACAAGTATACGCATTGAATCATCTCAGGTATAATTTATCAGCATGGAATCAATACATATCTATTGAAGCGAGGGAGGCAGTTCTTGAATAGAAAGAAAATCTCAGTATACATAATCACCTATAATGAGGAAACAAAGATACGTGACTGCCTTGAAAGTGTGAAGTGGGCTGATGAGATTGTTGTCCTTGATTCCTTCAGCACTGATAAAACCGTTGAGATATGCCGAGAATATACAGAGAAGATTATTCAACATGAATTTGTGGGATTTGGCCAGTTGCGCAATATCGCTGTAAGCCATACAAGCTGTGACTGGGTACTCAGTGTTGATGCAGATGAAAGGGTGACCGAGGAACTCAGGGATGAAATCCTTGAAAAGCT
>JAGUWT010000282.1 GCA_020062205.1 Thermodesulfovibrionales bacterium | reverse complement strand
GGACGGGGTTTGGATTGGGGAAGTATAGGATAGGATAAGAAATATTGTCGAAATATTGTTTTCCTTGAAGGGATACAGCAAAAGGTTTATGCTTGACTTATGAAAGAGTCAAATTTCAAAGAAGTCCTTATCTTTGTGGCAGGGACTACACCTCAGATAATCACAGAAACTATCTATGCCTTAATTCATCAGAACCCTCCAATTAATCCTGATGAAATCTATGTTATTACAACAACACATGGAAAGCGACTTATTAAAGAAAATCTTATTGATTCTGGAAGATTTAAAGAGTTCTGTAAAGAATTCAATGTTGCTGAGAATATCTTAGATGAGGATGCTATTGTGATTGTTAAAGGTCATAATGGTAATCCGCTCGATGATATAAAAGAGGCAGATGATAACAAGTCTCTTGGAGACTTTATTACAAGTTTTATAAGAGACAGGGCTGGTGATGATAAGACAAGACTTCACTGTTCCCTTGCCGGAGGGAGAAAGACCATGAGTTTTTATATGGGCTCTGCACTTCAGCTTTTCGGAAGACCATGGGATAAGCTTTATCATGTACTGGTGACGCCTGAATTTGAATCAAACCCTGAGTTTTATTACAAACCAAAGAAAGACAGGGTGCTCAAAAAAAATGGCAAGGAACTGCACACAAAAGATGCTCAAATCTTCCTTGCGGAATTGCCATTTATACGAATAAAAGACAAGATTCCTCTCAATTGGAAGAGCCTTAAAGAGCTTGTTGAAGAGGGGCAAAAGGAGATAGATACGTCACTTACACAACCTTTTATTTTTATAAACCTAAAAGAAAGGGTGGTAACTATTGGGGAAAAGGATATCGAATTTAAACCGTTCCACCTTGTATTCTATACTTATTTACTCAAGCAAAAACTTGAGAGATGTCCTTATCCTGAAAGAGCTTATTGTTATGATTGTACCGATTGTTTTCCTCAGTTAAACGATCTTTCGACACCAAAGGTTACGGAACTCTTGTCAAGAGATTATGAAATTATCTACGGCCCTCATTCAGGTCATGTAGAAAATTACCGCAGGCAATGGAAGGATGGAATAGAGGCTGCAAAGCTCCGTTCTGATAGAAGCAAAATAAATAGAGAAATCATAGAAAACCTTGAAAATGAAACACTCTCTACTTATTACACAATATCTTCCTTGAGAAAATATGGAGGTACAAGATTTGGAATAAGAGCGGAGAAGGGGAAGATAAGGATAGAGTGAGGAGGAAGCATGGCGGATTTTAATCAGAGGGAATACCAGACGGTAATCCTGGCGGCACTGCTGCATGATATAGGGAGGCGTTCTTTATGATCGATGATACTGTTTATAAAATAGCCCTTGCAGCATATTTTCATGATATCGGCAAGTTTGCTGAACGTGCACATATTCAAAAAGATAATTCAGATGAGTTAAAAGCTGGCTTTTATCCAGATGAGAAATTCCTGAATGATAACATGGATATTTATCAGCCGCATTTCAAGGGCAAATATACCCATAAACATGCTGTTTATACCGCTGCATTTATTGACCGTATAGAGAAGCTGTTACCAAGAAAATTTAATAAAGGTGAATGGGGGCTCGATGATTCATTTATAAATCTTGCCGCGGGACATCATAAACCTGAAACACCAATGCAATGGATTATTGCTATGGCAGATCGGGTGAGCAGCGGGTTTGACCGCAATGAATTTAACGACTATAACAATGAAATAAAAGTGCAAAACTATAAAAGGACGAGACTGCTTACCATTTTTGAAGGTATCAGCACAAATGGTAATTGGAAAGAAGATAATCTTGAGGCTTACAATTTTAGATATCCATTGAAAGAACTTTCACCCGAAAATATATTTCCAATAAAAAAAGAGGAGTTCAAATCAATAGACAGTGAACAGGCTTCAAAAGAATATAGTGAATTATTTTTCAACTTTATAAATTCTTTGGAGAAACTGATTCATAAACAGAATATCCCGCTCTGGTTTGAACATTTTGACAGCCTTTTTATGATTTATGCCTCTCATATTCCTGCTGCTACAGTTGGGAGAGTAATCCCTGATGTCTCTCTTTATGACCATTCGAAGACTACATCTGCTTTAGCCTCTGCTATTTATTTGTATCATAAGCAAAAAGGGAGCATGGAAATTGATCAAATAAGGGATTATGAGGGAAAGAAGCTTTTAATAATTAGCGGTGATTTTTACGGAATTCAGAACTTTATCTTCTCCGAAGGAGGCAGCACTAATAGGGCGTCAGCAAAACTTTTAAGGGGAAGGTCTTTTGCCGTCTCCCTGATTTCTGAACTTGCATCAGATATGCTTTGCAGAGAGATAGACTTGACATCTGCTTCTATTGTGTTGAGCGCTGCTGGGAAATTTACACTTATTGCACCAAATACAGAGAAGACAAAGAACAGCATTAAAAAAGTAGAGGAGAAGATCAATGACTGGCTTATAGAGATGTTTCTTGGTGAATCTGCATTAGGTATATCATTCGTTGAGGCATCCTGCGGTGACTTTACATCAGAAAAATTCAGTGATTTATGGGATAGTCTCGGGAAAGAATTAGAAAGAAAGAAGTACAATAAAGTTAACCTTGAAAAACATGGGGGGATAGTCAAAGGTTATCTTGATCAATTCAATAATGATTTGCATAAGAAACTCTGTCCGTTTTGTGGAAAAAGACCGTCAAGTCCAGACGTCGAAGGAGATTCTCTCCTTGGTGATGAGAAATCAGCATGCAAAATCTGCAAAGATCATATCTATATTGGTACAAACCTTGTAAAGGCTGCAAGAATTGCTGTTACTGTTGTTGATGCAGAAATTTATGGCAGTAAGCTTAGTGAACCGATTTTCGGAGAGTATCAAGTATCTTTTGATGTAACTGGAAAGCTGATCGATCTCGCAGACAAGGGGACTCTCTTAAAATACTGGGATGTTTCTATTCCAAAAGATGCTATTATCTCAAAGGACATAACCGCAAAGTTTATAAATGGCTATATACCTAACTATGATAAATCGGACTTATATGAAGGCCGTTATTTGGCGGGAAGAAAAAGCGAGAAAAAGAAATTAGAAATGATTGAACAGATAAAGGCAGATATAAATGAAAAAGTGCCAAAGACTTTTTCTCATATTGCATCCAAGGCACTCAATTTTACTGATAAGCAGGATAAGTTTACAGGTGTCGAAGCATTAGGAACATTCAAGGCAGATGTTGACAATTTAGGACTGATATTTGCCTGTGGATTTAAGCATTTCAGTCTTTCACGATTGGCTACGTTAAGCAGGCAAATGAATAACTATTTTTCAATATATCTGCCTCATGCGCTAAGCACAAATGAAGGAGGATTCAAAGACATCTATACAGTGTTCGGGGGCGGTGACGATCTTTTTTTAATCGGGCCATGGAATAAAATTATAGATTTTGCAACCTTTTCAAATAAAAAATTTAGTGAATACGTTTGCAGTAATAAACAAATTACCTTTTCTGCAGGATTAAGCATTAATAAACCGGGAGAGCCAGTTGTTTCTATTTCGGAAAGAGCAGAAGATGCACTGATGAAATCAAAAAATAACGATAGAGATTCAATGACCCTCTTTGATGAAACGGTAAAGTGGCAGGACTTTAAAAAGCTGGATGAGATTAAGAAGACTATTGAGGAATGGTTATCAAAAGGATTCATTAGCAATGCTATGCTGTTCAAACTGAATACCTTTTCTAATATGGCAAAGCAGGAAAAAGAAATTAAAGATTCAAAATCCGGTATTCAAATGGAAGAGTTAGAATGCTTTAAATGGCATTCAAAATTTAGATACAATCTGGTCAGAAACGTAGGAAAGGATTGTGAAGACAAAGAAAGAGCAATAAAAGAAGTGGAAAAAGCCGCGGAGTGGCTTATGAAATATGGCGGGGCAATGAAAATACCCGTCTGGCAGATTATATACAATCAAAGATAAAGGAGGTCAGTCATGTTCTGGAAGGATAAAGACAAAAAAATAATTGATCCTGAATTGTTTTCTTCAACGGCAGAGGTATTAGCCAAGAAGATTTATGAAGAAGGAAACAATAAAACCAACAAACCAACTCAAATACGAAAGTTTTATGACGAGGTATTACGTTTTGACAGCATGTTAAAAACAGACCCCGGTGAATTCGAAATCATGCTGCCTTACCTGAAAATGCTCAATGCAAAAGCTGCTTATGCCATGGGGAGAGACCTTGTTTCAAAGGGATTCAAGGATTTCATTTCTACGTCTTTGAATAATATCAAGGATAAAGATGACTTTGATGCATTTGCGGGATTATTTGAGGCATTTATGGGTTATTACAAGTTTTATGATGCAAAAGGAGAGAGGCAGTCTTTCCAAGGAGGTAAAAGATGAAACTTACAGAAATCAAAAAACTTGAAGGGACAATTACTCTTAAAAGTGGTCTTCACATCGGCTCGGGCAATATGGAAATGCACATCGGCGGAACTGACAGTCCTGTTATCAAGCATCCACATACACTTGAGCCTTATATCCCCGGTTCATCCCTTAAAGGCAAGGTACGTTCTCTTCTTGAGATGGAAAGCGGACTGATGATTTATACAGAAGGGGATGTAGTATCAAGCAAGACATTGCAAAAAGATGAGGTTAAAAATAATTCAGATTTAAAGGCTAAATGTGAGGCGATACTGAAAATATTTGGCTCAAGCGGTGCAGATAAAGAAGACGAAACAGGCTTTGGTCCTACAAGAGTTGCTTTTGCCGACTGCTATCTTGATGACAAGTGGAAAGAGATCGCAAAAAATAACCGCTGGCTGCTTACTGAAGAAAAATCGGAAAATGTTATCAATAGAATCAAAGGCACCGCGGAACATCCTCGATTTATAGAGAGAGTGCCTGAGGGTACAAAATTTAGTCTTCTTGTAACATTTAAAGTATTACAGAACGGAGACGAAAAACTTTTTGATGAACTACTGAGAGGATTAAAGCTTCTTGAGATGGATGCGTTAGGCGGAAGCGGAAGCAGGGGGTATGGTCGCATCACATTTGATTTTGCAGATGGGACGCTAAATGAAAAGTTCAAAACATTAAGTCCGTTTTAGGAGGGGATAATCTTGAAGGTTTACGAAATAACCATTAAGCCGGTTACAGGTTTTGGTACTCCCTTAAAGGGAGATACAATATTTGGTCATTTCTGCTGGCAGATTGCTTATGATCCAAAACTCGCCGAAGAGCCACTTGAAGAACTCTTATCGGATTATCAGACAAATCCGTTTGCTGTTTTTTCATCCGTGTTTCCTAAGTTTGTTGAGGAAGGCAATTACTGTTATGCCTTAAAAACACCAAATCTGCCGATGGAGGAATTATTTAACTTCTCAGGTGATAAAAAAGATAAAATCAAAGAGCGTAAAGAAATCAAAGCAAAAAAATGGATGCTTTTAAAAGAAGGCCAAAAATTGTCATCGCTTAAGGAACTGAATTATGTAAATGATAAAGAACTTCTTAGTATGGCTAACACTAATTTAAGTGATGAAATGAGAAAACAGGTGAGAAAAGCTGGATCAAAAAGTTTTATTGCAGCACTCTCTCAATATCACAACAAGATAAACAGGCTTGTGAATACAACCGGTGAGGAAGGTTTTGCTCCCTTTGCTGTTGAACAGCAGATATTCTATCCTGAGACCGAATTAGCATTGTTTGTTGGCATCGACGAGACCGTGTTAAGTATTGAACAAGTGAGGGAAGGATTAGAGAGAATCGGCACCTCAGGTTTTGGAAAAGACGCTTCAACTGGTCTTGGCAGATTTGAGCTTGGAGAAGACAACGAAATGGATCTTCCAGAAATGGGAAGTCCTTCTCCCAATGCCTGTTATACCCTTTCTCCATGTGTGCCTGAAAAAGAAACATATAAAGAAATGTTTTTTGCTCCTTTTACGAGATTCGGCAGGCACGGCGATGTGCTGGCGAAATCAAAGAATCCCTTTAAAAACCCTGTCATAATGGCTGACGAAGGGGCGATATTTATTCCAAAGACACAAGATATTTTTAACAAGCCATATATCGGGACTGCTGTAAGAAATGTTTCATTATCAGAACCTAACGCTGTAACACAGGGATATTCGTTATATATTCCTGTGAGGGTGGAGGTTTAAATGGAAAAACCATTAAAAATAAAGCTTCACGTTTTATCGCCAATTCATATAGGCTGTGATGATGTATATGAGCCAACAAGTTTCGTCATTGATGAGAAAAAGAATAAGCTGATCGAGTTTGATCCAATGGATTTTGTAAAATCATTGTCTGTTCAGGAAAGACAAAGGTTTTCTATGCTTTGTATGCAAGGCAGTATATCTTCTATTGTAAGTATTTACAAATTTATTTCAAATAAACAGATTAAAGGTAGAGAGATCGAAATATCTAGTGGCATTATCCCACATTATAAAAAAGTTAAAGATTTGCCTACTAATGATGAAAGAAAAGTGAGGCAGGAACTTAACCAGTTTACTATTAGCAGGACAGCATATAATTCTCATACTGACACGCTGTTTATTCCGGGCTCCTCAATTAAAGGTGCAATTAGAACAGCATATTTAACCAAGCTTGCAAATGTTCAAAACACAAAAAATTGTTGGAATAAATATCTACATGGAAATGAGTTAGAAAATGAACATCAAATTTATTTTTTAATTGGCAAAAAGAAGGTCGCAAAAAGATTAGAAGAAGATTTGCTTGGAGGGAGTTTTGATACAGACCCTTTTAGAATGGTTAAAGTATCGGACTTTATGCCTGTTGGTGATGCAAAGTCAAAAATAGTTTATGCGATCAATAGAAAGAGGAAAGCATCAAGATATGAAGCACGAGGGCCTTTTCAAGTCCTTGAAGCCATAAAGAAAGAAACTGTATTTGAAGGGATAATTAACATTTATCAACCTGAATCTTTGTCAAAAATTAAAAAACCTATTACTGAAAAGGAATTACTAACCTCGGTGAATGATTTTTATAAACCACTTTTTAATAATGAGAATGAAGCCTTAAAAGAAATAGGAATACAAAATAATGGAATTATCGATGAATTTAAAGGCATGCTTGGTAAATCAGTTTTTCTGGTCCGCCTTGGCAGACATTCTGGAGCGGAAGCGGTGACTATCGAGGGAAACAGACACATAAAGATTATGCAGGGTCGGAATGAAAAACCTAAATACCTTGATCATACGACTACCCTTTGGCTCGCCTCTGAAGAATCAAAACCGAAGAGCAATTCAGGATTAACCCCCTTTGGCTGGGCGGTGCTGGAGATCGTGAATTGATTAAAGCAATGATTATCTCCGTTGGGGGAACTCCATCACCAATCATCAAATCTATTATTCAATATCAACCCGGGTTTATATCATTTCTTGCTTCCCAGGATACCAGCGATTTAGTTGCACACATTAGAAAAGAAGTTGAGCAAAACGACATTCATATAGCGAGTGAATTAACTATAGCAGAGAATGTTAACGATCTCTTACACTGCTATCATAAAGCTGACGAAGCGGTAAAAAGGGTATTAATGAAGGGATATAAGCAGGAAGAGGTTATTGTTGACTACACGGGAGGCACAAAAAACATGTCGGTTGCCCTTGCTCTTGCTGCAATTACTCATGGTTTTTCTTTTTCATATGTTGGGGGAAAAGAAAGGACGAAAGAGGGCGTCGGTATTGTTGTTAATGGCAAAGAAGAAATCTATTCAAGTATAAACCCATGGGATTTTCTTGCAATAGAAGAAAAAAGAAAGATAGCACTCCTATTTAATTCATACCAATTCAAAGCTGCAAAAGACTTAACCGATGGATTGTTGGAAAAGAATATTAAATACAAATCAATGTTTAAGAAATTTGGGTTTTTAATTGATGGTTATCATAAATGGGATTTATTCCGTTATCATGAGGCAAAAGAACTTTTCAAGAGGGCAAAGATAGAGGAACTTTTAGAAACTGATGACGCATCTATAAGGGCGTTTGCAAAAGCTTCAAGCAATATACTGAATTATCTTGAGAAAATTGTCACATGTGGCAAAAAACCAAACCTTGTATTTATTCTCGACATGTATTCAAATGCTGAAAGGAGATTTGAGGAGGGAAAGATTGACGATGCAATTTTACGGCTTTATAGACTTG
>JAGUWT010000124.1 GCA_020062205.1 Thermodesulfovibrionales bacterium | reverse complement strand
CCTATGCCTCCAGGCCCTGTACCACCAGGACCTATGACACCTGGGACTGCTGCTCCTGGCCCCATAATGCAAGGGCCTGTATCTCCAGAGGGACAGAAGAAGATGCCAGGGGCTGCCATGACAATGCCAGCAACAGAAAAAAAGGTAGTTGTGCCTGATACAGTAAAAGGCAAATGGAGTTCGGTAACACTTGCTGTTGAAGACAGGATTACAAAACAAACACAGGAGTATAAAGTAAACTTACATAGCAACTTCGCAATACCAAATTCTAATGTCAAAGTATTTGTTGGAGATTTTCTCCCCGACTTCAAGATGGATGGGCAAGTTCTGACTTCAGGGTCTAACGATCCAAGAAATCCCGCCGTCTGTATAAAGGTACTTGAAGGAGAGAAACAGATATTCCCTGCACCTGGGAAAAAATGGGGATGGTTGTTTGCCAAATTACCGACAGTACATCTTCTCAAGCATCCGAGATATAGCATTATTCTGAAAGAAGGGATTTCAAAAAAGGGATAAAATTTGTGCGCCCATAGCTCAGATGGATAGAGCGTCGGACTACGAATCCAGAGAAAATTATTTAATTATCAATAACTTACAAAGGTGCTGGGTGCGTTCTGGTAGCAAACTGGATGTTTAATAAGGCAGTTTTTCTACTGCTCTTTTGAGGTGTGCGTCTGTGAGGTGGGCATAGATAACACGAGGCTCGGTCTATGATGAGTAGCACGATCTCAAAACTTCAGGTTTATGATCAATCTTTTTCCTTAGTTTCTGGAGTTTTGAGATTCGCCCAGAAATATAAGTCGTTGAAACTGTAAGAAATGTCAAAAACTAACAGGAGCTGTTAGCAAACATGTAAAAACCTTCTCAGATTCAAGTAATTACATTGATTTATCCAGAGTGGCCTTGACCCACTCTGCCATTGGTCATTTCTTTTATTTTTCTTGTTAAATTGCCAACGCCGCACCCCAAATCTAAAACATCTTCATTGTTTCCTATTTTTAAAAGCCTTAAAAGTGACTCTATTGAGGATTTATGTATTAAGGAGTGTGTAACAATTTCTTCATATTTGGTGGCGATTTGTGAAAAATCAATTTTGTTCATATTTACTCAACCTTGTAACAATATTCATATCGGCCGGCGTGTATCTGAAGTTGCCGTAAGCAATTTGGGTGAGGGCGTAAGCCTGAACCAGATACACGTTATATGACGTTGCGATCATGTTTCTTCAAATAAAATAATTAATGCTTTTTTGCCTTTGGCAACTTTACCTTTATGTCTGTTTTCTTCTCCCTCAGGTATAAAAAATCCATCACCCGCTTTAAATGTTGTCGTTTTTCCACTAAAATCTATTGAAATACTACCTTCTAAGATATAGCCTATGTGTCCTTTGGTACACCAATTATCTTCAACGAATTCTTCCGAAAATTCTACCAGCCGTATTCTTTGATTACCTTTAACATACGCTTTATATCGAACCCCTGGTGCGGGGACTTCCCAATCTATATTTTGGAAATCAATCAGATAGTTTCTCATACTTCATCTCTCCGTTATTACGCAATGTCATATACCGTTTTGAGTGCTTGAGAAGGGCGTTGCCTTTGGATGTTTAACCTCAAATTCTCTATTATGTGAAGTATCCCGCATACTATTTCTTACCTCCGTACATTGTGAATATTCCATATTTATAGAAGCAATCAACATCCTTGAAACCAATAGTCTGCAAAGCGTAGAGTTGGGCATCTAAAGTATCAGGCTTGTTATCAGTCTTCTCCGCTCTACAATATAAACATCCGCACTATCTCTGTACTCCTGTGTAAATTCGGCTTTTGCCCATTGCGATTTGTTAAATTCCGTCATAATTCTAGTTTTCCTCCATGTGCGGGACATTCAGCAAGTAGTATAGCCGATTTCGTATAGCCCGTATTAGGCGATGGCGCCATTATATTGTAAACTCTCCTCTTCCAACATAAGCACATGCTCCGCCTGTCTTTATCATATACTTACTATTTTTGATCTCACCTTTCATCAGTATTTTTGATGCTCGTCCCATTTCTATCCCCTGCTCATTTTGGATTTCAAAACATCTACCAAAAACATCATATTTTAACAGATATGCTGTTAGAGGGCCTGCTGCGGCTCCAGTAGCAGCATCCTCTATCACTCCTAAATGTGGAGCGAAGAACCTCGTGTGAACCTTTGCACTGGCATCCATGGTCTCGAGTGTAAATAGATAAGGCGCCAAAGAATCCTTATTTCTGAAGAATTTGTTCAAGCTGTTCACCTGTCCAGTTGCCCTTTGAATTGCAGAAAGATTTTTAACAGGGATTATGAGCATATTAATTCCTGTTGACACCTCTTCAATAGGCAAATTATCTGAAATATCTTCAGGTGACAAATTAACCAAATCCGCAATCTCTTTCTTATCCGTATATTGACCGAAGAATTCTGGTTCTTTCTGGGTCATCCAGATAATACCATTCCTTTTTTCAAGAGGAATAATGCCCGCTCTTGTCTGCAATTTTAATATGTTCTTCTTTTCGGGCCATATATCAAGGATGTTCATAATAGAATAAGCGGTTCCCAATACCGGATGACCAGCAAAAGGCAGTTCAAATCTGATCGTAAATATTCTTATCTCAAAATCAGCTTCTGGACCACCACTATTGAAAATAAAAGTTGTTTCTGAATAATTGATTTCGTTTGCTAATTTTTGCATCTGTTCGGTATTTAATCCATCAGCATCTGGGAATATTGCCAATTGGTTGCCTGAATAGGGAATATCTGTAAAAACATCAATAAAAATACATTCTTTTTTCATATTTCCTCCTACAATTAGTGCAAAAACGGTAAAGTTTCTTTCTGGTGCAATAGTTTCAGAAAGAAGTTTTACCGTTATGCGCACCTGATAGGGACCAGGGAGCGATAGCGACCGAAGTGTCGTGAGCAAAAGACCCAGCCATAGTACACATTTTAAATGATACTTTTTGATATTGGCACCTATTTTTTCTTGATTGGTACTTGCACATTTGCATAGAGTATCACTTCGTCGCCTTCAACCTTAGGTTTCTTTGTGTAAACCTCGATTGAAGGACCTGCCCACTCATAGCCATTTTTTGCCATCCATTCAGAGAGCTTTCGATAAGTTTCTGGGTATTCTTTTGCCGGGGCTTTATGTTGTATAACTGCAACTTCCATGGGCGGCAAATCCTTAATTTTGATATTTCCTTCTGGTTTTGCATCACCTGTGATCGGAATGCCTATTTCACTTCTGCACTTCTCAGGTGGTGTTTGACTGGGGTCATCATAGAAAATGACCATCGGCTGAAAACCCGGTCTAATCTTTTTCTCCTTTGCCCATCCATACAATTGTGCGAAATATCTGTTGTAGGGGATACTCCCATATTCACCCACATGCTCAACATATGCCAATCTGCACGCTTTCGTTTTCTTTATTTTTATTTCTGCCATTTCCTATCACCTCCATGATATTTTTTCAATTTCAATTAACCTTTCGGTATCATTTTTTTCTTCCTTCTCACCCCCCTCGCTTGCCTCAGCCCTCCATATCTCGGCGTGGCTCGCTCTATCCACCCCTCGGCTTCTCTTACGAGCCAAAAGATTTTTATCTAATATGCCTTCCTCGCTCTTGGCTTCGGGTCTCCCTCCGCCTCGACTTGTCAGGGTATCTTCGGTGCCCGTCACTCCACTAAGCTTGTTCAGGTAGGTGCATGTTTATACTATAAATTCTCAATAGTTTCAGTTCGCAGAGACTGTTACTTTGTAGGTGAAAGAAACAAAAGCTTCACTATGAAATTGTAAATTTTCTTCATATCTGCTCAGTGGGTATGCTTTCAGGTCTATGTCCAGTTATATAGTTTATTTTTAGCTTCCTCAGCCTTCCTTCAACTGATGGATAGAGGATAAGCTCCTCTACCTCAAAATCTTCAAATGAAGGGTTTAGTACATTCAATCTCTTTCTTAAAGCCCTGATATTTTCAACTGGACTAAAGCTTATCATGCAAGCAGGATGAGCATTTACCCCGTATTTCAAGAGATTTTCGAGGGCTTTAATCTGAAGTTGGAACCCCTTGGGTGCTGCCCCTGTAAGATTTGAGAACTCCTCCTCACATGTACCCTTGAGACTTACCCTCACATAAAGATTTGGAAACCTCGATAATTCCTCCGCATAGGACAGGTCACTTCCTATCAATATCCCATTTGTTTCAAGAATGAATAGATAGTCTTTTGGGATTAATTCGAGTACCCTAATGAGATGTTCTCTGCATATTGTTGGTTCATTACCGCTTATTCTCAACTAATGCAATTTTTTCTTTTTTGCGATACTGACAAGTCTGCTTGCAACATCTTCAGGGGTGTAATATTTTCCATATTCTTCCGGCCTTACGACTTCTCTCCATGACCAGCAGAAGACGCATCTCAGACAGCAGCCAACAGAATCTGCTGTTGATATTCCACCATAGAATCTCGACGGCCTGAAACGGTAATATTTTCTCAGGTTATCTTTGCATACAATTCTTTCAGTAATTACTGCCATTTCAAGAGGATCAAACATAAATGATTATATCATGTAATTTTCCCTCAACTCTGGTAAGAAAGTGTGAAGCGGGTTCTATAGGGGTTTTATAGGCTTTTAAGAGATTCAATCTACTTAAAAGCCTTAATAAGAAAGCCTTTGATTACGATATAAGCAAAAAATAAAGGGCTTTAATACCCCTTTCGCTATTAACCCTTCAATAATCTCTTTTGCTAATCTTCTATGACAGAATCTTTCATCTCTGCAGAAACACACTAAATAAACGTCTTCATTTTTTGCTGTTTCTGCAATTTCTTTAAATTCTTCCGTTCTTGTTTGCATCCTGAATCTTATTAACTCTTTGTATTTAGATTCATACTGCTCCCACGTAATAGTTTTGTTTTTAAGGTCCATAACAAGACCCCACGTAGGAGCGAAAACATTATCTTTATTATTTCTGACTGTAATATCTATAACTTTGCCTTGTACTCTTTCTCCAATCCTCGCTGTATAAATCATAATCAAAGCCTCCTTTAGTAAATTTGCCGCTTCGCCGTTTACTGTGGGTAACCCCAACATATAGTATTTGCTTTTTAGCATCTTGATGGATAAAGCTTTAATCCACCACAATGAAAATAAATTG
>JAGUWT010000012.1 GCA_020062205.1 Thermodesulfovibrionales bacterium | reverse complement strand
TCAATACCTGCTTATCATTCAGCAGATCCTATTACGTATTTAAACCGGAGTTACGGCTTGATTTTACTGGTCGGGGCGAGAGGATTTGAACCTCCGACCTATTCAATTTTTGTCTTTATTTTTAAGGGTTTACAATTATTTATTTTGAGTTGGGGATAGTCTGGGGATAGTCACTCTTTTCCAATCATTACTTTTCTCATCCCTTCAATGTCTGCGAAAGCGTATCTTTCTGTTGTCTGTGTGGTAGTATGCCCTAATACTTTCGAGATAAGATAAATGCTTATTCCCTTACTCACTCTCTGAGAGGCGAAACTGTGTTTAGACCCTTCATATAAACCTATTTTTTTGCCTACCTTCTCACAAGCAGCCCGCCAACGTTTTATCAAGGTGCGCGAAGGGTAGGGTTTGCCTGTTTTAGAATCTGTAAAAATAAAGGCTTCTGGAAGTTTGTCTTTATATAATTCTCTCAGGATATTTTCCATTTCAGGGTTGATAGGTATTACTCGCTGCCTATAAGTCTTCGTTCTTTCTATGAGAGTATTACCAATAGGGCCTGTAAATACTCTTCTGAAAATGATAGTACCATTCTCAAAATCCAAATCCTTAACCTTCAAGGCCCTTGCCTCGCTTGGCCTGCATCCATGAAGCATGAGAAATAAATAAATTAGCCTGTCTTTTTCGGGTAGTGCTAATAGTATCTTTTCTTGATCCCTTTCGTGTATCCAGTTTGGGACTTTCAAATCAATCTTAATGGTGGGGAATATTGGTATTTTCTCTACGTATTCAAGCCTGTAAGCCCAATTCATAAAGGCCTTTAATGCATCCATGATATTCTTCTTTGTCTTTTCACTCAACCTGTCAGGTAATTGCTGATAGAACTCATAGACATGGGAAGCCCTAATGTCTCTAACATCTGTATTGTTAAAGAAAACAAAAAAGTTTTTGTTAACTTGCTGATACTTGAAGATAGAAATCAAATCGGTCTTTGCATCCAGCCATTTCTTAATTAGGTTCTGAAATAAGAACCGTGCTATATCGATCTTTACATATTTTGTGGGGTCAAATTGATGATTGCGGATCTCATAACGAATATGTTCCAGTGTTTCTAAGGCTATCTGATAACTATCGAGTATTCTGCCTGACTTGTAGGAGTAGATTTTTATTTGTCTACCTGCATAATACAAATCAACAAAGTATTTATTGGGGACTGTCCTGTGTTCCGCACAGATGAGACCTAATTTCTGAATATGAGTAAAAGACTTATAACAAACAGGACATTTTTCTTTTGTGCGGATGGTGCCGCCGTTTTTCATCTTCTCACCTTGTTGGTCTCGGTTAAGAAGATAGAGGATACTCGATATATCTGTCAAGCTAAATTCCATCTATCCGTAGGTTTCTCTCTGCCCTTCTTGAGACCCGGCAAAGATTTGAGCTATCCAAACGGAAGATCTCTTCCATTGCATTAAATTTAAGCTGCAAAAAGTACCGGGCAATCCATATGAGATAGCTTCTATCGCTGTCAAATTTATTTCGAAATAGTTTCAACGCGTCCTTCAAACATTCAAAACGCTGTGCTATCGGGCAATCAGGCGAATCTTTTCTCTCAATCTCTGTGACCCCTTCATCTTCTGAATCAATATCAGGTCGATATCTTTCATCCGGTATTTCATCACGCAACCGGCTGTCTTCTCCGATGTCATCACTCCAAGGGTGGGACATCAAGCTTCCCCTTCACCAACAAAATGTGCAATTAAATTTCTATATCTCTTTTGTGGCTGTATCACTCGGTAGGTTGCTTTGAGTTTCTGGCCTTGCAGTGTCAGATAGTAACCTACCTTAAATCCTTGTCCAGGAATGTAGCCATATTTTGACCTTAAAAATCCCTTCTCAATTAACCTTTTCAATGCTCTGTTGGTGGCATTTTTTTTGTTACGGTACTCCTTTAATAACCTCAGCCATGGGATATTTAAATTTTTTATGATCTCGTCTTCGTTGTAACCCGCCTGTTTCAAGTCCATAAAAATCATTGTGTATACAATTTCATGTGCTGTTATACCGTTAACTACGAAAATCAAGTTGAGTATTACCCTTTCGACCTTGCCGAGTTTGATTGCACATTTTGTTGGTGTGGCGACACTGTTCATGTCATAGTAATTAGGCAACTTCAGCCCCCCAAACTATCCAACCAGGGCGTTGCTTTCTCGCAAACATATCGAGCCATGGACCGGGACTACAGCTTTCCACTAAAGAATAAAACTCATCAGGTTTTTCACTATGCCGTTTACCTTTTTTAGCAAGCAATAATGTACCAACATCATTTCTCAATAAAGACAACAAGCCTTTCACACCAAAAATAATATGTTCGGTTTGTCCTCTGAAATAATTACCCATGCCAAAGGAAGGCTTACCCCATGTTATTAAAGTTATATATCTGAATCCCCATTTCTCTAATAATGCGAAACCTTTTGGTAAACTTCTATTTGTTATCCAGAGATATATGTGAGCATTTTTTTCTGTTAAATCGCTGATAGGAAATTCCATTAATTTATCTAAAGACATCGTGGAATAAGTTGGTTTTGCCCTGCCCAATTGGTCTTGGTCTCCTTCATCTCCCCAGTCCCACGGTGGGTCTAATACAATGGTTGAAAATTTTTGTTCGGGAAACACCTTTGGATTAGTTGTGATTAATTCTTTATTTTTTTCTCTTTTTTCTTGACGTTTTGTTTCCTTGATTTTCCTGAATACCTTCATGCTTGTCGGTATATCTTCTTTCTTAATAGCGATTTCGATAACTTCTTCAATTACATTTTTATTGTCCGCAAGCTCCTGTGCATAATGGGATTGCTTTTTGGTTATACCGTCGGGAAGGGAAGGAAGGGAAGTTCTTTGCGTGGAACTTTGCTTATCTCTTTTAGGCTCTATCCCTTTCAACAATTCTCCCAATTTAACTTCAGCATAAAGGACAGCGGTTGCGACATCCTGAGCTTCATGTAGGGCTTGATCCCTTACATTTTTAGCTAATCCGACTTTTTCAATAGCTCTAATTTTGGCTTGATATACTTTTAATCTTTCTTGACCAATAAGAATAAAATCCCTTAATTGTTCAATAGTATCTGGTAACTGTTCTGGTCTTTTTACGGGTAATTTATTCATATTTTTACAAATATTCCTAAACTCCTGATAAAAACTTTACGGCCTCAGGAAAAGACAGACCGTCTCTTTTCATTAAAAGGGAAATAACGTCACCTTTTTCACCACATCCGAAACAGTGAAAGTGATTATTTTTGATCCCCATTGATGGGTTATGGTCATCATGGAAAATACATCTTGCCATTCCACGCTTAACGTCAATTAGGTATTCAATCGGATAATCCCTGGCTTGGTGTGTCATTTCTGGCGTAATGCCCTGATTTGGCCCCTGAGAGCCTCTTACAATGAAAGCTATTTCCCTTTCAAGCTTCCCAATCTCTTTTTCAATCTCAGGAATATGAGATGCTATTAGGGACCTTTCGATGTAAGGATTGTCAGCCTCAGAAGACTTCTTATAATTTGTATACCTCTCAAATAATTCAGCATCAAGCTCAAAGAGGCTGCTATAAAGATAAGAAATCCTCTTGCATTTACCCCAGTTCCCCATCTCAGATTTGAATTCTGCAATTTTCTGCCTAACTTTGGGCATTTCGACACGATAGTAATAGGTATCGAGATCAGTCATAATCCTTGGTTACCTCCCCTAAAATTTTCCCAATTTTTTTTAGACGGATTTTCTTTCCCATGATGCCAAAACGTCTGTTCGCAGATATTTTTAGCACAGCCTCATTACCAAAAAAACCCGTTTTCTTGTCCTTCAGTCTCCAGATAAGAAACGCATTATCACACTCTTGAACAACAAAAGATGAATCCCTAAAGCTATCACTGTCCGGTTCCTCTTCGAGTTTTAATTTCGTCAAGTGGGCGATTAAGAAAATCGATATGTTGAATCTGATGGCAATTTTCTTCAGGAACCGCATAACCTTACCGATTTCAAGGGACATACTACTTTTGTTCATGTCACAGAGATAATGAAGATGGTCTATAAAAACGAAATCGAGGCCATATTTTAGTTTCGCTTCCCAAATTCTTTGTTGTATCCAGTCTAAGGAATTAGCTCTCAAGGTCTTCGGCATGAAAAATCCAGGGAGGGGATTAAACTGTTCTAAAAATTGCAGAGACGGAACCTCATAAGTAAACCAAAGACTATGGGTTTTTTGCTCTGCAAAATGACAAGTCTCAGTCTGTGCAAAAAGTGTTTTTCCGTGCTTTGACGGACCACCGATTATATTGAGTTCCCCCCTATAAAAGCCTACGATGAGCTCATCAAGCGTAGGAATTCCCGAAGAACAGATAAAATTATTTTTAAATCTATTCTTGAGAAGTATGTAGTTTTCCTGGGAAGTTATTACTTCATCCTCGCCGGAGTACGTTGCGAGCTTTTTCTCAGTTTCAATTATCTTGTTTGTGTCATTCATTTGTTACTTCCATCCATGCACACTTTTGGCGTGTTTCTATTGCCTGAGGATAGAGCTGATCCCACTTTTCCCGGAGTTTATCCCCAGAAAGAACATTTTTCCGCCAGAATGAATCAGATTGACACCATTCGATAACGATTCGGATGTCCTCTACCGTCTGTTTGTCAATCCGGAAAAGTTTGTCGATTGCGTCTGCCCAGGTAATTATGGTTTTTTCTCTTTTCCCATTCCGGAGGTATCTATGCTTCGGATTATTGATAAGAATCAGATCAGCTAATAAGTTGGTAAGTTCCAAAATTTGAGGGGGGACGTTTCTTTTTTCTTTATATTTCTTTTGTGTGTCCCCTTTTGGGTTATGTTTGTTACCTTTTTGGGGAATAATTATTACCTTTTTGGGGACTACCTGTCCCTTTTTGGGTAATGGTCGCCATGTTTCAAAGTCTTTATTTATACCGTATAAAGTGCTTGTTGCAGTCCCCTTTTTGGTAATCAAATTTAAGCGAAGCAGTTTCACAATTGCCTTGCAGATAGTATTCTGTTTTAGTCCGGTACCAAGACAAAACTGACTTAAGGAAATGGCATCTATTTTTTTACCAAAGCCATAGGTCCGTCTGAAAATCACATCTAACACTTGCCCCGCCTCTCCTGGGATTCGTATCCTCGCCAGAGCCTCAAGCAGTTCGTTGGCGATCCGCGTATAACCGCCTTCAACTTGCGGATTTGCCATCTCTCAACGTCATTCTTTTTTTGTTCATCTTAACCTCACTTTTTCTATTAATTCCAAAAATTCTTTTGGATCTTTATCTTTTTTCTTTTGCATTCTTTGAAGGTATCTTTTTATACTGTCGTAATCAACTAACCATCTTGAATAGGGTTTATGACCTTGTAAATAGCCGCGTTTGATGTAGTTCACAACGGTTGCATTTGTGCACTTTATCTTCCTCGCTGTCTCAGATGTGTTTAGAAATTTTTTCACAATCCTATTAAAATCCTAATAGTTCACAAATGTCGAGTGACCTCGTGGACGTTTTAGGTTGACTGTGAAGAGCCTTGATAATTAAGGAATTGAGACGATTTTATAAAATGTTGTCCTGAATATTTTTTTGGTTTCAGGATCGAGACTTTAGTATTCTTTGAATTTTTTTTCTGGAAATATGGGGATACAATTCTTGAAATTTATTGATTGTGGCTATTTTGGCCTTTCTATCGTTATTGCAAACGGATTGCAAGTAAAGATTTCCATAGTATTCCTTGTCTCTGAGAGGTCCTTTATTCTTTTTGCGGCTTTCATGGTATTTCTTATCTATAACGTGTAGGGCTATCGGCTTTTTCATTCTGGTCACAATGTCCTTCAATCTTTTCGCAGCCTCTTTACAGGGAGTCCTCAAAAATAGTGGAATTTTTTTTAATATGCAATTTTTTTCCTCCAGCGTTAGGAGGTTATCACATTCATAGCCAAAGTTTCTACGACACTCCAAACATTTCAAATAATTGAGGGCTTTTTCGCAATACATAATTTTCGATTGTTCAAGCACAAATTTAGAGTTTTCACGTTTTTCAATAAAATTAGCTAAATTTCTAATGTTGTTCCTGCAGTTCTTGGCTCTCACTATGATACAATCAACCTGGCTACAAGGCTTGGCTTTTTCCTTCAACTTACACGTAGGGTCAATAATGTCTTGTTTTGCAAGATAGAAAGCTAATCCGTGATTAAAAGAAGAATCAAACCATTGTTGTGATAAGTGAATAAGATCTTTAATTAATAGATGCAACAATTCTTTTTTTGGTTGCCCAGGTGTATAATAAATATAGCCATGCAGGTCATGTATTTCTTTAAAAATCTTGCGTCTATCTGACTTAAAAAGTATTGCTTCCATGATTGGCTTGATATTCATAAGGCTTTTATATGATGCAATTCTACAGGAAATTTGCGAAAAATAATCTCCATTGTCGAATGTGGTCAAACCCATACTGAAGATAAAAGATTTTAAACGTGAGAAAGAAGAAGCCTTTCTTTCAAGATCCTTATAATCATAACCCTCAAAATACGGAGACATGTGCCGGAACCCGAGATAAGCTTGTTTCTCAAAATCAAACCAACATTGCTGTATTTGACCGGCGAAATCACAACATTCTTCAGGAGTAAAAATACCTCCCCATTCTAAGTCAGAAGGAATGTCACCAAGTATGCCAATAGTCAAACTCTCATACCAGTGAATCAAAACTGATTCTATGTATTGACGGGGATCAAGAGTAGAATATAAACCAATTTGATTTGATGGTAATTTTTTAGGACTGTGTTTTGACTTCTTCACCGCCTCTCCTTACGGTCTCCATTTAAAATTATGGCCCCAGGGGTGGAGATTACCCTCTTCCCCGTGCACCAGGTAGGGGCCAAACTTTTATATTTTAAATCTGGATTCTATACTATAAAACTTCATTTTCTAAACCTGAAGTACCTCTCCCACCAAGGTGTGTATTGCTTGGGTTTTATCAATGTTTCATAGGGGTCAGGCAATTCATTCCAACCCTTTCTGAGATATGCATCCCGTATGACCTTTGTAGCAAAGAACGGATAAATAAACCATGAAACCCCATATGTGACAAATGCCAGCACTAAAGATATCAGGCCATGGGTCCAGATTCCGTGTCTTATAAAGTAGAACCCGCCAAAGAGCAGAGTCCACAGCCCCGATTGGTTTATTTCAACGATATAGCCGTTCTGAGGATTCTGGAATTTCATTTGCTCCGATTAGTTTCTTTATGTCATACTTCCTATGCCAGTTTAATTGTTATTGCAACTTCTTTTTAGACTCTTTTTCATATTTTTGAAGCAAGTCTGTTATGGCTTCTTCAAGAATCCCACTAATGGTTTTTTCCTTTTTCACCGCTAATAATTTCAGTGCCTTAAATATAGTAGGCAATAATCTTACAGAATAGCTTCTTCTATTTTCCATGTCTTATCTCCTTCACGGTTTCTCTCCAGAATTTATTCAGGCCCCAAAGGCTGGAGAATTGCCTCTGTCCCCCCGGAAGGTTAGGGGCCTAAACTTTATAATTTTAAACTGAAATCAATCTCTTACAAATCCTCTTTTGTTAGTCTAACTTTATAAGGTTTTGTAACTATCTCTTGATGATATTTTTTTAATAAATCCCCAACAGCTTCCTCCAGCAGAGACATGATCGTCTGATCAGTTTTTGCACTCAGAACTTTTAGTGACCTAACATAGTCATCCCTCAATCTCACTCCAATAAGTCTTACACTAAAAGCTGCACTTTTATCTTTTCGGGGCATATTTTATTACCTCCTTTTTGTAAATTATAACTTTAAATTATTAACATTTCAATTAAAAAAAAAGCTTGACAAACATATCTTGTTATCTTATTATTAAATTACTAAATTAACAATAATATGAAGAAATTGGAACAAAAGGAGGTGTTACATGGGGAAAAAGCTATATCAATCCACTTCAGAAGTCGCAAGAGAGTTAGCTGTGAGTAGCCTTACAGTAATTAATTACTGTAAGTCAGGCAAACTCATAGGCAAGCAAAATCCCATCAATAAAAGATGGCTGGTTTTGAAATCTTCGGTAAAAAATTTGTTTAGAGAAAAGGAGGTGAAAAGGTAATAGCATTTATCTGCAAAAAAGCAATCACTTAAATACAGCAAAAGGAAAAGGGAAGGCAAAAATGGATAACCAGGAGATATTTGATACAGTTATAAATTATAAACCTTTCGAGGGTCTACCAAACACCATATCAGAGGTTCTAACTAACTATCTGGTGGGACAATTCGATTCAGAGACATCAGAGCCTATTGGATGGGATGTTAAAAGAATCATTCCGGGTAAGGTTTACATTCTTGATTACAGGGTCAGATGTGGCAATTTGAATTTCACAGAAGGCATAGATACCAATACCTTAAAGTATCTCAAAAGGGCAGAAAACAACATAATTTCCTTCAAATTCCGATACAACAGAAAAATGAACAAAATAGAAGCTATTAACTTCTATGCTCAGGATGCAATCAAATTATTTAAGCAAACCTTGAACGGACTTGCTGAAACTGCCTAAATACCTATAGGAAAAACAGGAGGTGAGAAAATGACAAAAAACAAGGTAGTTCCAATACAACCTAATAAAATAGAATGGGTTGATTTAGTTGACAGTAAGCTTAATTTTATAGACGCAGTTCTTGATGCTGTAGATCGTATAGTGATAAGCCACAAGGAGGTTGAGATTAACCCTAGTATGGTGTGTGTTCTCATAAAAGAAGCACAGTCAAGAATGATTGACCTGAGAGAGCTTATTACTAAAGACTCTTAAAAAAACAAACCGATAGAAAAAGTTGGAGGAAAAACAATGTCAAAGGATAAGAAACCGTCTTGTAATGAAACTCTGGAAGGATTGTAATAAGAAGGAGGAAAAATAATGAAAAAGGTAAAAGAAAATATCAATAACCATCAGAAAGAAACTATTAATACAAATCCTATATTGAAGAAACAAAACGGAGAATCTTCTTATGAGAATACTCTGGATTGTTTTTTAGGAGATAAACTTATCGCTATGGAATCGTTTATTGGTCTTCTAAAGATAACAAGAGAGAGAGAGTATGACATAGATGCTGATATGCTTTATGCTCTGGAAAAAGGATTTAAAGATACTATGAAGGATATGAGAGTAGCTATTGGCGCTCTGGATAATGCATATAAGCTTGTACCAACAGGTCACAAATATTCACCAGACAAAGAGTCTACCACTTGCAAGAACTGTGGCAAGAAGTACGACTGGCAGGACATGATTAGATTGGAAGATATATATGGGAGATATTCTTGCAGTGAATGCGGGCATCGAAAATTTGAGTATGCTATGCATGGAGGGGATTTAAAGGAATTCCCTTTTGTAAAGGAGGAGGCGTAATTATGGCACAGGTAACAAGCATTAAAAGGCCGGAAACAATAAAGTCCGATTCTGAGAATGAGGACTTCGTAACGGCAAAGAAGATTATAAAAGCGAGCGGATTAAATCCAAACCTTTTTGGAAACCTTACAGAAGGGGACAATCTGATACAAAGGTTTTTGGCTTTTCAAGACATCAAGGAATCTTCTAAGAGCACCTACCATCGAGCCCTAAAGCCCTTCTTTGCTCATCTTCAGGCAAAAGGCATATTAATCCCTACCCGGGGGGATATCTTGCAATTTAAAGGCTTTCTGGAAAGGCAGGGACTGTCACCTTTGACGATCTCAGGGTACATTGTGGCCATAAGGAAATTCTTTGAGTGGACAGAAGACGGTAATCTTTATCCCAATATCTCGAAGAAGATCAAAGGCACCAAGAGGGTACAAGGCTTCAGGAAAGATGCTCTTTCCGTAGATCAACTCAAGGGTCTTCTAAACAGCATCGATAAAAACTCATTACCGGGCAAAAGAGACTATGCGCTTTTGAATCTTATGATACGCACCGGCTTAAGGACCATTGAGATTGTCAGAGCAAATATTCAAGATGTTAAACGGGAAAGAGGTGAGGCAATTTTATCGATCCAAGGCAAAGGCCGGGACTCGAAAGACGAGTTTGTTTTATTAACCGAGGAGACACTTAAGCCGATTGAGGAGTATTTGCAAGCCAGAAGCCAGGTTAAAGGCGGGGAGCCTCTATTTGCGTCTCTCAGTGACAAAAACAACGGGCAGCGTTTGACAACCCGGTCCGTTTCCCGGATCGTCAAGGAACATTTGAGAGGCATCGGCCTTAACGATGGGCGTCTCAGCGCTCATTCTCTCAGGCATACCGCTATAACCTTGTCTTTAATAGCCGGTGCATCCTTGCAGGAAGCTCAGGCAATGGCAAGGCACAGCAGCATTGCGACAACCCTACTTTACGCTCACAACTTAGATCGGCTGAACAATGCGCCCGAGAAAAAAATAGGTACTCTCTTACAAGGAAATATCTGTAATGGATAGAGAAGTTAGAAAAGGGAGACAAAGGCGAAAGTGAAACAGGCTACTTCTACAGGTAGGATAAATCCCCAACATTCCACAGAAATCTGTGGAATGTCCCATCGACACCCAAAATAAACAACGAAAAAGGAGGTAAGGAAATCATGAAGACGAAGGGGCAATCAGAGGTTTTGACAGAGACAGGTAATCAAAAGGGAGAAGTTAAGGAGGCTATTTCAATAATGGATATATATGAGAAACTGGATAATTGCAAAAATAAACATGTATTTCTAACCCAAGCGACTATTAATTTATTAGAATGTACAGACATTAACGACAATATAATTTCTGGGTTTCAGCAAACTGCGTATTCCCTTAAGTCTGAATTTAAAGAATTGGAGAAAATGTTTGATGTCGCGCTTCATCAGCAAAGACTACTTGAAAGCGCTGAAGCTGGAATAATAATAACCGAGCAAGGTGGCTGGCAAACGAGAGAAATAGCTATTAAAAAACTTAAAGAGGATATTAATAAGCTCAATACATTTTCCGTTTATATCAACAGTCTCAGAGAAAAGACAGACAGGCTTATGAAGAAGGCCGAAGGTCTCCTGAAAGAAATTCAGGTAGCAGTATAAAACAAGGTCCTAAAGAAATGACCACATGGCATTGTAACGATTGCGACTCTGAATTTACTTCAGAGCACTCCACAGCCTGCTTGCAGTGTGGCAGTCCCGATGTGTCCTTTATTTCAACATATGAAAAGCTTGAAGGTATAAATCATACGCGTATAAAAGAGATTCTCAGACAACTTTGCAGGGATACTTATGAGAGTCCTTTTGACGGTATCGATTGGGAAGAAGCTATAAACAAGGCTATTGAAAGACTGAGGCTATTTTTAAAAAATGAGTGATAAATCAGAGTTTAAAATACCAGAGGATTTACAAGAAAATCTCAGAAAAAATATGAGCATTTCACAATAAATGTGACAGAGCAAGAATATTTTGGTAAGGCCTACAAAAAGACTCCTTCTCCGGGTAGTGGGTCACTTTGGGAATAAGAGGTCTATATGGAATTGGGATATGTCTTCACTTTTCCAAATGCAATTCAAAATTGCTCGGATCATTCTATCGGGTAAGCAGTTTTTTACTGTACATGTTTTATCAACAAAATGAGCCTTTAATAATTCTTCTTTACTGAATTCAAAAATTTCATGGAGCTGTACCCAAGTATCACAGGGGAAACCGTCTTTATGGGCTTTAATATGATAGATACTCTTATTACTATGACATCCTTCGGTCGTTATGAAATATTTGCATTGAGATGTGGTTTTACAAATTAAGTAGGGCTGATCATCTTTGGGAGTATTGAGAATTATTAGAAGCTTTTCTCCGATTTCCCCATCAGTGAATCTAAACTGGTCGTGAAACAGAATTGTGCCACGTGTCATTTGAATGCTGCTTCTATTTGTTTCCTATCTGAAATACGTTCTTTTGCTTCCTCTTCAGTTATTGATTCAGGTGACTTGTCTAATGCGAGAAATAAATCTATGAGTGCATACATACCCTTTTCGTTCTTAGTAGTATCCCAAGGTTGATTAGGTAAATGAGAGGCTTCAACCATATCATCAGCTTTTGCATCTTTAAAAATTAAACACAATTGTTCTAACAGCCTCATTTCACGTTTTGTGAAATATTTCCCATCAAATTTTTTCTTTGCCTTTATGCTGACAAAAGCTCCACTTGTTTTTATGACAGCAATATAATCTTTGAGGTCAGAGAGCGGATTCTCTAATTCGTTATGAAGCTGTTGAGGGGCAGGGCCACGTTCCCACGCAAAATATTCCAAATCTGTGACTGACCTGCCAGTTTCTTTAAAATGGGTAAAATCTAAATAATAGAGAAGCTTATAAAGTTTTGTTTTCCCACAAAACTTTGTATGATTTGCGAAATAGACTATTGCATTGAGGAGTTTTTCCCGGTGATGATAGATAGGCATCTCACCCTTAATATAACAGAAAAATTAGTTTTGTGGAAGATTAAGAATATCTATCTACTATTTCCCAAAGCCGATCTGTAACTCCTGCTTCCATTGCAGCCTCATATATCTTCTTCTGGATTTCAGGCTCGAGTTGAGCCAACCCATAAGCCTGCTCGATGGATATATCCCGCTTATGAAGGACTTTATGCCATTGTTCTATAAGGTTTTTCCCGATGGCGGCAAGGGTTTTAATTTGTGAGATACCCTTACCAGTTTCCCCGGCAATATCATTTAAAGAGCCAGTAACTGACTCTTTTTTAAAAGGTTCAGTCACCGAATCTTTTTCTGGTCTACCCCGCTTAATCCCCTTCAACTCATACAGTTTTGCTATCGCCAGGCGAAGTTCCTTTATGCTGAAAAATTTGACACTCTCTCGCTGATTCGACTGTATATGCCGGCTATTTCCTTTCCGAAATTCAGAATGCATTCCTTGATACCCGGAAGGACTTCGACCATAAATTTCTCTTGATCACCTTGAAGTACCTCTCTATTGATACCTTCGGGATACAATTCGGCAGGCTGTCCTGAGCTAAGGATTTTCCAAGTTACATTTCTAATGCTCAAAATATTCTCCAGACGCTCAACAACCCCCTCAAGATTACGTGCATTTTGTAAACATGTCTCCACTGCTTGTAATAACAAATTCTGAGTTTCTTCACTCATGAGTGGTTCACAAGCGTCCCGATAATTGGTTGTTACATTCCTGACTGCTTCCTCTACACTGATTTTTCCTATTACTTCTTCCGGTAGTTCCATAATCTTATCTCCTTTCTATTTCCTGAATGTTGTATTAACCCCTGCCTAACCGACGTTTTTTTCCTTCATAGTAGTATAACCGCGTTTTGGATTACCCCTCCGCTGATTTTTCCAGTATCCGAGAACGGAAAGCTCCTCTTTTAGCACTTTAAAAAGCTTCTTGCGAGGAGTCAGATTGATTATTTCCTGTCTTAAAATGTTCAAATCAATCATTTTCTACTATATTAACCCGTGCTAAACCGACAATGTTTCATTTACGGGCATCTATCATTGTCTTGGCTATATTCTGCAATTCTTCAAATTTGCCACTTGATTCGATTTCTCAATCTCAAGCCGTAAAAAGGCGAAATCGTCAAAATCTATCACTCTCCTAACTCGTTCAGATCTTGCCAAGGGTTGCAGCGTTTCTCAAAAAAAAAGGATGGCAAGGGGAGAGGTCGCGGCCCTACCATCCCAGAACAAGGAGTGTGCCTCCTGAACAAAAACAGGCAAGGAAGGAGACCTTGCCAAACACTGTTACAGAAGGAGGTCTTTAGCATGGGTCGCCCCTATGCCTTTTTGTAACAGGTTGCAGGACAGCATTTGATTTCATTCATCACTCAACGGTCCGACCCAACTCTCAATGGGTGTCCCGACTATTATTTCTCTCGCTCTTTCTTTTGCAGCGCGTTCTTTTCCCTTAATTTTTATACCATCATTAATTCTCTTAAGCCCTTCAAAATCCACAATTTCCCCTGACGAATAAATTCTTTTCCAAATTTCAGTAGCAACGCCATTAAAAAAGTGAGTCTCTTTTTTATATCCATTCCATGATTCGCCTTCCTTCTCAATCTTGAAACGTCCATCTTCACTGAACATCGGCTCTGGCTTAGGCTCGGTCGGTAGCCGGTATTCCAATGGCTTGTTGGTTGCTGTATCAAAGAGTTTATACTGCAACTGGTTTATGTTTCCTGAAAGGTCAATCAAGGCATCGCTAAGATATAAGACCTGACTGTAATCTATAGATTGCCTGTCATTTCGTAGGCCTTCCATTGAAATTCCAAGTGTTTCAATCTTTTCCTTTTCCATAAAGTCACCCAGTCCTTTTGAGAGAGACAGGAATTTGGCCTTTGCACCATCCAAGTTTTTACAATAATTTTCTATCTCCGTGATTGCACCTGTCACGGTGTCAAGCATAGGAATGTTGCTAATAAGGTCTCTAAGCTCATTTAAGGCGTCATGGTAGTCTTTAATGGTCTCTGTCTCAGTTATTTCTATCCGAGCTTCCTTTTCAATTTGTGGTAAAGCCTTCTGTAATGCTGATATTGTCTTCTCTAAAGTGACCTTTTCTTTTTGCAGGCTTTCTATTTCTGATTCGGTTCTTTCGATTGTCTGGCCCTTGTATCCTTTGGTCTCGTTAATGACAATCAAATCTTCAAGCTCTCTGTTTAATTCAGGAAGTCTCTGTTTATTAATCATGTCCAGTCTATCTTCAGCTACCATGATGCTCTTTCTTGCCCGTTCCAGTCTTTCTACTGCTGTTAAATCAGCCATTGTTTATCTCCTAAAATCTTATTTAAATTTTTATGGATCGTTTAATACCAATCTTTTACAGTCATACAGTTTTATTCAATGTCAAAGAACATTGTCTTCTTTGTAGTTATCTTATACCTTTTTTTAGAGTTTTTCGGTTCATTACCTATCTGTCAGATTTGAGAAGGCATCCTTTAACCACGCCGGATCCTATCCCCTTCAAGATTAAAGGTAAGGGGATAGCACTCTATAAAAAAATCCTTTAATTTCAATATGTTACAATTCCATGTCTGCAATGTATCAATTACAGACATAGAACCACCTTTAACGTAAGTGCTTGATTTATAAGTATTTTTGATATTTTGGGTATTTTGTGACATTTTTTGTCAGTTTGTTCTCTAAAATTCAATCGAAGAAGAAAGCGACAATATAACGCTTTGCCACCTTTCTTGCTTTATCACTTCCACAGGTCATCGCAAACATACTCATATTTTTCTGTTTCAGGATTATATCTTCTAAATTTCAGGTTATTGTTCATTCTACCTTCGATAAAGGCTTTGACCTTTTTGAGGGGAAATCTCCAGCGTCCGTTATTTAGCTTGAACGCAGGGATTTTCCCTGCCCTTGCCAGCCGGTAGACGGTCTCATTATCAATCTTAAGGAGTGCTGTGACCTCATGGATTGTTAGGCATTCAATGTCTTCTTTGGTTAACTGTTGCATTGTTATCTTCTTTTTGTTAGATTTCTTAAAATGTTTTCAGCTTCCTTTTCAAGGTCATCCATTGGTTATCTATTAAAACCTCTTTGAGAAGTTTGCCAATATCCTATCTATTTCACGCTGTATCGTCCTATCCATATCGTTTAATACTTCTCTTTCGGCTTCTGGTCTTAATTTCATAAACAGGATATCCTCATCAATCCATGAGCCGTACTGTTTTGTTACAAAGTCCTCTGAAGGAATAAAAAGGTCTTTGACTCGTATGTTTTCCTTATCATCTCTGAAATAATCTATCTTGAAGCCTGAGGGTGTTATCTTGGCTCTCATTGAGTTTCCTTCCTGTTTTGCCCTGTCAGGCCATTTACCTTTAAGCATGATCTGCCCTATCTCCTCTGTTGCCTCAGCTACTAAAGATTCCTGTGTGGACCCTGTGAAGTGTCCTGGCCTCGCAGGGAAACCCAGCGCAGCCTTTAATCTCTGCCAAGTAGAGTTAGGGTTAACAACCCCGCTGAATGCCTCATCATAAACATTTTCCTGTATGTCTTTTTTGACGACATCCGCTGCCTGTTGATGTAGCTGTTTTTTGTTTTGTCTTATTGTGTTAGAGAAATTATCTAATACATCTCTAAAAACATCTTCCAGGTTATGCTTGAAATCAATTTTAACCATAATTAGATCACCTCCTCACTACATATCGGTCTATCACATCCGCAGTATTGCCTCGATATTTAATATCTTTCTGCACTGATTGATTAACTTTTTTCTCAAATGCATCGGAATCCTGTGAATAAATATCACCACTAATCTGGTAGATATTGTAAGTATTCTGTTGCGCTGGTTGACCTGTCCCCGGTCGCCATCCTGTACCATATTCTGATTGCTCATAGCTCCAATATTTATATTCAGGCTTCTCAGTTGCACCGCCACCACCGCCACCACCGCCACCTATACCGCCTACCCCGCCTTTATTACTTGCCGCTATTTGACCAATTGCTGTGGCTGCTATTATTGCAGCATTGATATATCCTATCGTCATCCATTTGGAATAAGCTGCTGCTGCCAGGGTAGGACCCATAAAAGGGGTACCTGCAACCGCTGCTGCCGCACTTATTGCTGTAACATGCGCCTGAACAATAGCCATTGCTACAGCAAGACCCTTTGCAATTATAAATTGTGCCTTCGCATTATTATCGCTAAATGACAAAAATGCTTGTGCGGCTCCAGCGGCCAGTTGTATATAAGCTCCCATCATCTGTGCTTTTTGTCCTTGAAGTAAATATTCTTGTTGAAGAGTATAAGCATTAGCAGCATCATTTATTTCAGCAATTTTTGCATTTTTATATTCTTCCATTGCTATTTCTGATTCATTTCTTGACCTCATAAGTTCAAGTTCCTTATTCATGGCATCAACCATAGTCGCATTGCGAATTAAAAACATTGTCTGAAATTGTTCAATTTGTTTGCTATATTTATCTTGCCCTTCCCCAATATCCATTAATCCGAATACACCTGTGGCAAGCTGTTTTTGTGCCTCACTATAAGCTGCTATTTCCATCATTTCCGCTTTCGCCTGTTCATAGCCCTTACCGCGCAGTTCTTGCCTTAACTTTAATTGTGCATCAGCTTCTCGTAGTTTATTTAATTCTTCAGTAGCCCCACGCACTTTCTCAAGTATAGGGATAGAATCCTTTAAATTTTGTAATCTTTGTTTTTCAAATTCCTCTAAAGTTTTCTGTTTTTCTAACCGTTTAATATCTTCTCTTGTCTCTACTATCTGCATATCAATAGCATTTTGAGCCAATTTAGCTTCACCCCTGAGAAGTTCAATTTTTAGAGTTTCAGCCTGATACCAGTTCCCTGCAAGTTCATTAGCTTCAATCATCAGCTTGTTATATTCATTCTGTTTTTCAATCACAAATTGCTGATGTTTATAGGGTTGAAGGGCAATTGCTACTTGTTCTTCATAACTATTTTTCATAAGTTCAAATGTATTCTTTTGAATTACTTCGGTTTCTTTGTTAAATGCTTTTACTGATTCATTGCCCATTTGGTCAATAAGTTTATCCTGAGTAGTGCTTACTGCAAGCATCTGGTTATTATAATTACGAAGTACGTCTGTCAGCATCTTAACCAATGGTTTAAACTTTTCGGGAACTGCTTTATATAACTCATCCCATTGTTCATCTATTAAGAATGGCGTCATGGATATAGGTAATTGCTGCGAGAGTTCGTTGAAAATTTTATCTCTTATATCTGCTAATTCCATCCATTTATCTTCAGCATTCTGATACTTTTTGGTCATGAGGTCTAATTGTCTGGCTAACCCATCTCTTATAATCTGTAATTCATTCTGTAAAGATGTGTCTAAAAGTTCTTGTTTCCGCTTGTAATAACCTTCCGCATCCATAATATCTTCGTTATAGAATTTATCAAGTATCCATTTTTGTTCATCAAGATTCATCTGAAGCATTACTGTAGAATGTCTTTCAACTTCTTCTTTCTCGGAATTTTTTGCATTGATAGTTGCAATCTCTGATTCATGTAACTTATCAAGTTCTGTAAGGTAATCTTTATAAATTTCAAGTTGGTTTTTATATGTCTGTGTAATTATAGATAATGCATGTTTATCAACTTCTTCTGTCTGAGGGACACCCTCGCCAGCCATACCACCACCTTTTATTTTTCCCTTGCCACCCGTGAATTGAGACTTGCCAAAAAGAACGTCCTGGATGGTTTTTGTTTCTTCAGCTGCACGCTCGAGACTTCCTTTGAGCGACTCTTTTGCTTTTTCCTCGTGGAAGTAATAGACCTCTGGCATTCTTTTAAGTTCTGCCAGGGCTTCCTTTAGATTGCCTGTTGCGAGATACATCAAACTCGCTATGACCCTTTCGAGAGGGTTGGTTATCTGCCTAATGCTGTGGTAAAGCCATTTGAAACCATCAACAGCCAATGACAGAATCCCCACAATGCCTGAGAGCCAATACCCTAAAACCTTTAGCGTATCAATTAAAAACCCTAATCCATCTTTTAAAAGTTCACTGTTGGTAAGTGCTGCCCCGATTTCTTTTATGAGATTTTTAAATATCTGCCACTGGCCACTGAGAGTATCGGTCATAACTGCTGATGTTCTGTCTAATGCACCCTGAGAAGTCGAGATCCTGTTGACAAGCTCGTCATAAGTTTCAAGCTCTCTGATTAATGCAATCAATGCGGATCTTCTCTCAGTTGGTGCTATCCCCCTTAAAAATTCCATACCTCCGAGTGTTAAGCTCTCTGTGCCTGTGCCTATTGCCTTTCTTAACCCTTCTATGATTGTCTTGAATTGCTCTGCAAGGGTACGATTCCTGTCTAAGTGAACACCTATCTTTTCGAGATTCTCTATCCCCTTTGTTGATGCCAGAGAATCTATGAGTCCCCTCAGTGCCCTCGCTGCGGGACCTGCCTTACTGCCTAAGTTGGTTATCATCACCGAAAGGGCTAACATTTGGTCTATACTGAATCCGGCTGCCTGGGACATCTGGCCTAAGTGCTGAATGATAACATTAATATCCCTTGGTGCAATAACACCAACTGCCAGGGCTGTTGTTATCTTGTCAAGAATTACCTTCAACCTTTCAGCATCGTTTTCTAATTCTCTGAGACCCGGTGTCGTCCTGAATGTGTTCAGAAAACCTATAATCGCGGTGGTAAACTTTTCCATCTGGATTTCAGGGAAGGCAACCTGTAATTTTGCAAAAGATTCTAAACTTGCCCTTACAGTATCTATATCGGCACCTGCTGCCAGAAGCCTATCTGCTGACTTTATGACTTCCTCGAAGGCTATCGGCAAGTTTATTGCGAGTTGACGGGCATAGGTTGTTATCTCATTAACTACCTGCACATGGATATCCTTTACCTCACCTTCCATTGCTGAATATCTCAATAACTGGGCTTTGGCTTTGTCTATCTCGGCCTCGAAACTGATTCCTGCACCTATTGCGCGTGGGACACTAAAAACAATCTGGCGTGCTGCATACCACCTTAACTGAAAGTTCATCAGGGTCAAGGCATCTGTCAGGATACTTTTTAGATTCCACTGAAGACCTACAAAGGCTGTCTGTGTCTTTTCGATCTCCCCTCTCAATCCTGAGAAGCCTTCCTTTGCAGTCTTGGATATTTCCTTTGTCGTCTGTGTTACCTGTTTTATATCCTTTTCCATGCCTTGGATAGACTTAGATAGTTTTTGTGTCTCTTTGACTGTCTCATCACCAAAGCCGATAGCCTTTTTAAAGTCCCGGAGATTTTGAGTCACACCCCCGAGCATGGCCTTGAATTTATTTAATTCTGTCTCGGCCTGCTTAATGTCAATTGTTATCGCTATATTTAAATTTGCCATTGTCTATACCTCACAGAAATTTTGCCTTTTTATTTATTACAAATGTTTAACACTTCTACTATATGTCAATTTTTGCATTCAATTTCATAACAGCCTTATTTTCCAAGGCTTTACATCAAAATTTTTTTGCATAAGGAGGTAAATGTTTCAGAGGATATCGTCATTTCAAAGAGATTACAGAAGGCAGGAGAAATCCTTGGTGTCAATCTGATAGATCATATTATTATCAATGAGGAAGGAAACTTTGTATCGTTAAAAACAAAGGGAATCGTTAAATAAAATGTATGGATTAGGGTACCATTTAAAACCTTACCACCTGATGTAAAGTACATACTCGATAACAAAACCTCTGTGGTGGACGCAGTGATCACCACAGAGGGTGGTATGCGTATGAATTGTTAGTAAAAATGAGTTCTGGGGATAGTCTGGGGATAGTAATTATGTAAAATTCTGAGAGTTAAGCTATTGAATTATATAGATTTTACTGGTCGGGGCGAGAGGATTTGAACCTCCGACCCCCTGCTCCCAAGGCAGGTGCGCTACACCAGGCTGCGCTACGCCCCGAATCTCTATCAG
>JAGUWT010000039.1 GCA_020062205.1 Thermodesulfovibrionales bacterium | reverse complement strand
GCAGGCTGGGGGTCATAGCAGCTCCATGTCAATGAGTAATCAAGTCCCAATTCCATCCCCTTTTTAATTATCTCTGATTTTTTCATTGATATAAGAGGGGCCCTTATCATAAACCTTAATTTACCTTCAACAGATGCCTTTGTTGCAAGATTTGCCATATCCTCAAATGCCTTCAGATACTCTGGCCTGCAGTCTGGATAACCGCTGTAGTCTATGGCATTTGCACCGATAAAAATATTCTCTGCTTCAATGACCTCTGCCCATGCAAGGGCAAAGGAGAGAAAGATTGTGTTGCGGGCAGGAACATAGGTGGCAGGAATTAGTTTGGAGTTTGGAGTTTGGAGTTTTTCGCTGAACGCTGAACGCTGAACGCTGAACGATTCACGGTCTTTAGGGACTTCCATCTCCGATGTCAGTGCTGAGCCTCCAATTTCCCGCAAGTCAAATTTTATTATGAGATGCTTTTTAACACCAAGGCTCTCTGCAACCATCTGTGCAGATGCAAGCTCCCTTTTGTGCCTCTGGTTGTAATCAAAACTCAGGGCATATAATTCAAGACTTTCAGATTTTGCAACTGCAAGTGTGGTTGATGAATCAATTCCGCCGCTGAGGAGGACAACAGCCTTTCCCCCGATCATAACGTGGTACTCTTAGTAGATGTCGTCTGCTGTCCCTTCCTTACCATCTGCCCCGGTACTCAGAATGATGAATGAATTATTACTATAGTTATAAAGAAAAGGTTTTCCCCATGGGTCTTTTTCCTTTGAAATAACATCAAGTGTTTTAGGATATGAACCGTGTTCGAATTTGTAAGCCTCCATTTTGAATCTGATGTCTTCAATTGTCTCTGAAGCATCGAATTTCTTGAACATGGTATTTTTATTCAAAAAAACAGGCAACAAGGAAAGCATGAATGAAGCTACGAAAATGAAAACAAGGAGCACATTATATGATGGCATAGGTTTTTTTATCTCTGCTTGAATCGCCTCAGGAACAACAGGTGCTGCTTCTTTTGGCTCTATCACACCTTTTTCCATGAGAGATACAAGGGTTTTTGATACCAGAAAGTCATCTTTTCCGCTGATATCTACGATGGTACTGACATCATTCTCTCCATCAACGATTGAAAGTATATCTTCCTCATCTTTTGTCAAATCTGTAACAACAAGGGCACTTTTCGTAAAGACGCTGTCGAGTGTTAATTTCCCCTCGATAAGGGACCACTCATCAACTATTCTCAACCCTTCCATGAGTAACTGTTGTGTATCAATAAATATGGGGATATCTGTGTCTGAAGAGATTGTGTGTGGTATAAATTCGTAGATTCCCTGTTTCCAGCTAAATATCTGAATCACGGTCTCCGTAATCTGACCTGTAATGATTTCCAGCAGTTGGCTTTGTTCGACAAGCCTTCTCCGCAAGAGGATGCTGCCAAGTTTTGCACCGGTTTTACGCTGTTCCAGAAGCACTGACTGTAGTTGTTCTTCCCTTATAAGTCCTTTTTTCACAAGCACTTTACCCAGACGGTTTGCCTCTATACGTCTTTTTGACTCTGCACCTACGATATTCCCGTCAATGAACATGAGTTTTACGCTGTCCATTTTCCCGTCAATGGTGAGCATGCCGGTCTTTTTCTGGAAATAAATTAACTGAAGGATATCAGCAATCCCGAAATCTTTTAACGAACCCTTTAAAGCCATCCTCTTGCAAGCCTCCTTTGCGTTATGATATTTGATACAAAGAAGACTATGGCCATGAGGAGGACAGCACTAACATTTAACCAGAGGTGTGAAAAATATGATGTCTCCATGACGAATATCGAATTGGTAACAGGAATAAAAAGGAAAAACAGGAAGGGCCATAGAAAGAGGAAACCAGACATGATATTCCCTGCATATATTTGGGCTGATCCGGGGAGTATAAAGGAGAGAGCCTTTATGGTATTCCGGTTCTTCGTCTGATAATCGTAAACAGTGAGCAACCTTGAAACACGCTCTCTTGCATCGAGTTCATCGAGTTTTATTAATGAGCGGTAACATATTGGACACATCTGGTCCCATAAAATCCGTTTTTCACAGATATTACAGAGGACGGTTCCACACTTCTTGCATCTGAACGCCCTGTGTTTTATGCGTTTGGTCAAGATGGCGAAAAGAATCATGAAAGAAATCGAGGCAACAGGTATGAAAGAGATAGGTGCGATTGACAGGCCCATGGTTAAGGTGTCTGCTGTTCTTTCGTGAGAATATTTCCAGAAAGCAGATGAAGGTATGACCTCATCAATAACGAACCTGTTTGGATTCCTGCCAAATATTGTCCTGAACCTCGACACAGCATACCGATCCAACCTCTGTGCATAGGAAATATATTCATCACCTTTCTCAAAATCAAATGTTTCTCTCCATACCTGACTGAGGTTATACACTGCGGAAGGGATAGGTTTCATCTCAATTGATTTCGTGTATACTTTTTTTGCCTTTTCCATCTCATTCATCGCAACGTAACAATTTGCAAGGTTATTGTATAACTGGGGACTTGGTCTTTTTTCTATGAGCCTATTATAGATGTCAATTGCCTCAGTGTACCTGCCGTCACGCTTTAAGGCAAGGGCATACGAGAAGAGCTCAATGTCGTCATTACTGTCCCTTAAGATAGAGAGGGCGTACTGGTTATCTTTTGATTCATTCACCTGGACAACTGCTTTGAGTTTATTCGAAGCAGATACCTGGAAAAACATTGTAGCCGTATTAAATACCAATGGTGAAATAAGAAGAAACAGGAGATAGAGATAAACAACAACCCTGTCTACTTTCTTCATATATAAACCGATGATAATAAGCATGCCACCTATTAAGAGAAGGGGGCCTGTGAAAGCAAAAATGAGCAATAGCAGGATTCCTGCTTTGGTCCGAATTTCTTTTATGTCATGCGCAAGCAATGGTATATCATGGGGGAGTCTTATGAGAATGATTATTATCATCGCAAGGATGAAAGAGATTATGAAACTCATAAAGAGGGAACCTGCGGTTGTAAATGACCACCAGAAATTGCGCTCATACGCTGCGATCCCCTTAATCATATAATCTATAGTCTCGAATATCCCTTTTGAGGACAAGGAGAAACTCGCCTTTGATAATTCAAAATATACAGCAGGAAGATCAGGAGCATAGGTTAAAGCCTTTTTCAGTATCTCTTTCGCTTCAGAGGGATTTGTTTTTGCTTGTTTTATAAGCACATATGCGTAAGGATCTGAGTTTCTGATCCCTCTATTGAGTTGCTCCTCGTACAGATCTTTCCCGAAGGAAAGGGTAGGGACAAGAAGACATAAGAAGAATATGAGAAATATCTTTCTCATTGCCTCTCTCCCACCCCTCTCTCGGTTCCCTGTATGAGTCTCTGGATATTATCCTTATGTCTTAGAAAGATGAGAATCGTTATGAGAAGGGCAATAGAGAGTTTTTCTTTATTATCAAAGAGTAACATGTTTATCGGCATGAGCCCGAATGAAACCAGTGCCCCAACTGAAGAATATCTTGTCAGTAAGACAATCACCAGCCATATTATAAATGTAATAAAGGCTGTTTGTGGAGAAAAAAGAGCGAGCACACCAAAACTGGTTGCTACCCCCTTACCCCCCCTGAACCTCAGGAAGAGAGAAAAATTATGCCCGAGAATCGCTGAAAATCCTAAAAGTCCTTCATACAATGTCCCTACCCCAAAATACCTTCCAATTGCAACTGCCGCAGTGCCTTTGAGGATATCACCCAATAGGGTGAGTATGGCAGCCCATTTACCGAGTGACCTCAAAACATTTGTTGCACCTATATTCCTGCTTCCAACCTGCTTAAGGTCAATTCCCTTTGACTTCGCTATGAGTACACCAAAGGGGATCGAGCCAATGATAAAGGCAAATAGTATAAGTAATGCTATTTTAATGTGCATCTGCTAAACCCTTATTTTTCATTTTCCATTTGTCATTCTGAATTTTAAATTTATATCTTCCTCCAGAAGGAAACCGTATACTGGATACCCGAGATAATAGAGAGCACAAGGGCTATCAAGATGAGGGCAAAACCAACACCGTAAAGATCAATAGTGAAGATACTCCCCAGGATAAGACAGAGAATCGCTGCGAACTGTGCAGTCGTCTTTATCTTACCGCCAATCTCAGCAGGGATGATGATATCCTTTGAAAAGGCGACTGCCCGCAGGCCTGTTACAAGGAATTCTCTTGCAATAATAACAATCGCTATCCATGCGGGGAGTCTTTCCATATCAACAAGCACAACTAAGGCAGATATTACCAGGAACTTGTCAGCGATAGGATCGAGTATAATACCAAACTTTGTAATCTCGCCTGAACGCCTTGCAAGGTACCCATCAAGGAAATCTGTGAGTGAGGCAAGGCTGAATACAAATGCACCAAATACAGGATGATGATAGACAGTAAAGACAAAGACAGGGATAAGAACAATCCTGCTCAGGGTGAGTACTGTTGGGAGATTAAGTTTGAGCGTACTCATCTATTATCCTTTCCCAGAGCCCTTTTGCCTTAAGAAGGAATTCGCATATCTCTCTGACAGCCCCCCTGCCTCCTCTGTTTTTCGTTATCATCATCGCTACAGCCTTAACCTCTTCCGGAGCATCAGCAACAGCAACCGAAAAACCTGCCATCTTCAAAAGAGGGATATCAACGACGTCATCCCCAATAAATGCAACTTCTTCATCGTGAAGTGAATATTTTTCAAGAAAGGTGCGATACACTACCCTCTTGTCAAAACACTGCTGCATGACCTTAGAAATACCAAGTTCCTTTGCCCTTCGTTCAACAACCTTTGAATACCTGCCTGTAATGATGGCGACATGAATCCCGGCACGTAGAATCATCTTTATGCCATGACCATCACGCACATGAAATACCTTAAACTCATTGTCCTTGTTGTCAAGGATAATGCTCCCATCGGTGAGTACACCGTCAACATCAAGTATGAGAAGTTTTATATTTTTTGCAATCTTAAGAAGTCTTTTTTGAGAGTTCTTTCTGGATATGTTTCGCTGACTTTTTTCGATTTCTTTTCTTTCCTTTTTCATCGTATAATTTCACGTACGCATGTGCTGGGATTGGTGTATTTCAGCATACGAGAATTATACCTTAAATCGAATTTGTATAAAACATGTTTATAAATGTTTAAAGGCACTATACAATAACAATGTATGTTTTTAGCAATGCTTTGGCTGCATAGGGGGCACGGATGATTAAAGAGGCAATTCACATGCTTGTCAGTAACATAACCCTTTCAGAGGCTGAAATGGCTGAGTGTATGAAGGAAATCATGGAAGGTAAGGCTACAGATGCCCAGATAGGGGCGTTTCTTACAGCCCTGAGGATGAAAGGTGAGACTGTCGAGGAAATAACTGGAGCAGCGAGGATTATGCGGGAGAAGGCAACGACAATCAAGGCACCTGAGGGAGTCCTTGATACCTGTGGAACGGGTGGAGACATGGCACACACATTCAATATCTCAACAACAACAGCCATTGTGGTTGCCGGTGCAGGCGTACCTGTAGCAAAGCATGG
>JAGUWT010000102.1 GCA_020062205.1 Thermodesulfovibrionales bacterium | reverse complement strand
TCACTTTAAAATCAATAGATTGATTACTTTTAATGCATAGGCGCATTAATTGTATCTCGTTGATTAATAAGAGTTTAAAATTTATATGCGCTCGCCGTGGCACAACGCTTATTGAAAGCTTTTTTAAAACAACTTCGTGCGTGACGAGGGTTGCGCACGTTCTCAATATTTCAAAATATATAGGGAATGAGGATAAATATGCGGATCATCCGACAAGTATTAAGACTAGCCAACACTGACAAAAGTCAAAGGGAGATAGCTAAAAACTTAAACATATCTCGCCAAACGGTATCATCTTACATAAATAGAGCAAAAGTAGCGGGATTATCTTGGCCACTACCTGATTTTTTAGATGATGGTGAATTGGAAATAAGACTATTCCCTATGACTCAATTAAGGAATAATAAAAAATTCCCTGATCCTGATTGGGAATCCATACACAAAGAACTTCAAATAAAAGGAGCGACAAAGAAAGTATTATATTACGAGTATTTATCCAATAATACTAATGGAATGAGTTATAGCTTATTTTGTGAAAGATATTTGGCGTTCCGTAAAACAAAAAAGATATACATGAGGCAATCATATCCTGCTGGTGGTTATGTCTTTGTTGATTATGCAGGAAAAACATTACCCATAATAAATAAAGATACAGGGGAAGAGAAAAAAGCTCAAGTATTTGTTGCTGTTTTAGGATATTCAAACTTAATTTATGTTGAGGTTCACTGGAGTCAGGAATTACCAAATTGGATTGCGGCTACTATAAGAATGTTGAGATTTTTTGGTGGTTCGCCAAAAGTTATTGTTTGTGATAATTTAAAATCCGCCGTCACAAAAGCCAGCAAAAATAATCCAATTGTTAACTATACTTATCTGGAAATGGCAGAGCATTATGGTATTGATATAATTCCAGCACGTCCCTACAAACCAAAAGATAAAGCAAAAGCCGAGAATGGAGTTTTACATATACAGCGACAAATTCTTTTTGTCCTAAGGAATAATACCTTCTACAATCTTGGTGAAGCCAATGAAAAAATCAAGGAGTTGGTTGATAAAATAAACAAAAAGCCCTTTTCAAAACTAGAGGGTAGTCGATGGCAACGATTTATAGATGTTGAGAAAGATGTCCTTTTACCGTTACCTATTAGTGATTACCAGTTTGCAGAATACTACAAAGTAAGAGTTGGGCTTGATTATCATATTAGCTTTGATAAAAGTAGTTATAGTGCCCCTTATTATCTTGCACAGCAAATAGTAGAGCTGCGAGTAACTACTACTGTAGTTGAGATATTAAACAAAGGCAAAAGAATTGCAAGTCACATAAGAAGCTATTATGCAAAAGTCATAACAGACTCAACTCATATGCCCCCTAATCATAAGGCTATCAAGGATTTTAATATCGAAAGCGAACTACAGATTTTCTCTGAAAAAGGTTATTATATTCATGAGTTTACTAAGAATGCACTATGCAAGTTAAAAAATAAAAGATTTGGCTACAGAATATGTAACTCCATCAAAGCATTGATTAATGAATATAATGCAGATGATCTCAATGAAGCATGTCAGTATGCAATTAAGTTATCAATAACGAATATTAACACGCTAACGCACGTTTTAAAACATGACTTGCACAAACAATCTGCGTTAGAGCGAAAGAACAGCAGTGCTGAATATGACATCGACCATTCGAATATTCGCGGCTCTGAATACTATAAATAAATTAAAGGAGAATTACATGTTAATGAAAGCAACAATGCAAAAGCTTAATGCTCTTGGGCTGTATGGGATGGCTATTGAACTTGAAAGTCAACTAGCCAATACTAATTCAAGCAATCTCTCCTTTGAGGATCGAATATCAATTCTAATTGATCAAGAAATGCTTCATCGGGATAATAACCGTATGAGGTCTTTGTTAAGACGCGCAAAGCTACGAGAAAGTGCTTGCATGGAAGATATTGAATATTCGGCATCCAGAGGAGTTGAAAGAAGTAATATTGCATCACTTTCCTTGTGTCACTGGATAGAAAATGCGACTAACATTATCATCACCGGATCAACAGGTGTTGGTAAAACATGGATTGCCTGTGCACTTGGTAATCTATCATGCAGACACGGCAAGTCAACCTTATTCATTCGTTTATCAACATTGCTCGAAGAACTTGCCATTGCAAAAGCACTTAAGAAACTAGGTAAAAAAATCACTTATTTCTCCAGAATTGATGTTTTAATTATTGATGACTTCGGTTTGGTTGATGTTGATATGGATGGAAAAAACAACCTATTGGAAATAATAGAAGCTAGAACTGGAAGAGGATCAACAATTATAACCAGTCAAATACCTGTGGAAAATTGGCATGATTACTTAAGCAAAAGTAAAAATCCAACAATTGCAGATGCATTATTGGATAGGTTGCTAGGTAATTCTTTTAGGATAAATCTAAAAGGTGACTCAATGAGGAAACTTAAGAAAAAATAAAACAACTCGAATCAATTAAAAGCCCATTAGCACTTTATGGGCTTTTCTATGCATGAGGATGTTTATTTTACAATGTCTTTCAACACCCCTCCACCTATAAAATTTTACACTAACAATCCAAATAAATAGCTTTATATGTTTATGGTTTTTTTGATATTGAATGATTAATCATCATATCAAAATTTTAATTTTTTGGTATGTGGACTAGCACAATCTGGAATAGGTGGCTCAGTTTCGTTTGGAATGGGTGGCTCAACTACGTATGGAACGGGCGGTCTAATATAGGTGGAATACACAGCGATTGATTCAAGTTCGGCAATTTCCGCTAAATCTGCCGTTGCGTCGTAGTCCTTCGCCAGTTCCGATGATTCAATTTCGGAAAATCCGCTTTTAACCAGTGCTGCGCGTTTGCCAGCAATAGCCGATTCTCCGTTGATGATGCGTAATTTTGCGGCCTTGATTTTTGCCGGAAGCTGGAAGCCTGCATATTCAAAATGTGCCAATGCCAACGGTTTGAAGCAGTGTTCACGTTCGCCGATTTCTGCCGCCAATTCCTCACTAGATTTTGTCAGGCGCGTTTTCAATTCTGTTAGCTGCTGGACGCCTAAACTTAATTCGCCGCCACTATCGGTGCGAAGACCCCACATTAGTTCTAGGCACTTAACCGTAACAGCTAAAGAATTACCGACTTCGGATTTTCGCTGGAGTAGTTGCGCGATGGTTTGTTTTGACATTTCATTAATCCATTTTGGGTTGTTTAGTTCGATTGAAAGTTTTATGACGTTGGGTTTTTTGTTCAACGCGCCTTTTGGTCTTCCTGAACCGGGTCTTGATCCGCCTTGCATCTGAAAAAATCCTGCCGTTGATATTTTGATATTTTATCAATGGCGGTTGGTGGTTTGTTTGGCGCGTTTCTGAGTCCGTAAGATGCCTTCGGCGATGTTCGCCACATGGCAGAGGGGCAGGCGGAATAGCCTTTGCCCCTCATGCCTAGCTTATTTCTTTCAGCAGCCGTATTAAGTACCGTCATGCGCTCCCTTCGTTCGCGTGAGCTATCGCAGCAACAAGTCTTCCCTTCGGCTACGTGAAAAAAAGCTACGCTTTTTCCGCTTCGCTTTCACTTCGGACTTGACGGGTTTAAGTGTTTTTTATCGGAAGTTCTCCAGAAAAATAACTTGTGGTGATTTTGCCGTATTCGCAAGAAATTCAGCATCAATATTTACACTCAGATTGCGCCCTAATTGCTTGCCAAGGCGCAACAATGTTTTTTCAACGCCTTCCATGAATGCCGCTTCTGTTGCCACAACCCATGCGTATTGCAAATCAGGCTGTAGGTTTTTCGGTGGTTTGGTCATTGGTTTTTTGCCTCAAAGCATTCCCACTCCGTAGAGAGGTTGGTGTGTATTGTTTTATATAAGCACTTTTTGTAATAAATTTTCCTAAAATCACTTAATAAACATTGATTTACTGAAAAATCAGTGTCACCCATGCGGTGATAATTTGCCATCTAAGCTAGGTGTCAGATTATCACTCCACGGGTGATAAATTATCACTGGCTAAGTGATATTTCTTGCCCTCCATTGCAGCACTACACCACCGTGCTGAATCTTTATCTTTGAAAGGATAAATCCCATATCTTGGGCATCTTTTATTTCAAGACGCAAACCAGCAAGGGACAGTTTTTCATTCACCAAATTAAATAAATCTTCAAGGCGCGAATGGTCTTTAAGCCTTGAAACAAACCAATAATAATCTACTATTTCACCTACACTGTATCTTTCGATAATGAATGTAGCTTTTTCAATAGAGATTCTTTCCATAATGCTGTTGTCTTCTATTTTTGCAGAACTCATAATTTTTGCTCCTTATGTTTAAAATACTTTTCCATTAACCTGCCATGCGACGTAGAGCTATTTTGCTTATCCCGATATTGCGGATTGAGCATGTAGGCATTTGTGCCGACTCTGACAATAAGGCTTTTTTCCAGCAACTTACCTAAAGCGTTATTGCAGACACGATCAGGATTTTTTGATTTACTGCCAAGTTTGGTCATAAATGCCATCTTTTTGGCTTTGGTCAAATGCACCATATTCTCAAAATCCGCATCATCCGAAAGGAGAGCGAATAAACCGCCCTCCGCTGTCAATAATCCCATATGTGTTAACTCATACTCGTTGCGGTAACAATAATAGGCGCGTCTACCCATAATCATCGTCTGCCGGATAAATACCCCATAATACTTGTCCAGACGGCTCACCATAGGCATTAGTAATCGGTGTTGGCGGATAACGCCAATCCAGCATATACCCTGCTTGACTTAATATTGGGTTGTATCTGCGCTTAATACTGCCGAGGTTAACGCTGGATACGCGGTTAATGTCGCCAGTAATGCTATCAGGATGCGCCGCCAATAACTTAACCATGCGCCGTGCTGTATTTGCACGTGGAGGCAGACGATTTATAAGTTTGTCGGTTTGCTCCTGTGTTAATCTTATTGGATTTTTGTTATTATCGTGGCTGTCATCTTGTGTGGTCGCTCCTGTGGCGGGAGCGGCTGTCTTAGCATCCATGATATTAACCCTCCTTTGCCTGCAAGCTGTCAGCCCAGCGATACAAAGCATCCCATGTCCAGCCAACACGCCCACGACCTAGCGACACGCGCTTAGGGAATCTCCCCTCACGCTCCCACTTAATTAGCGTGGTGCGACTGGTTACGCCAGCGTGTGCTAGTGCTTGGTTGACATTTGCCACGCCCGTTTTGTGGGTTGGCTGTTGCGTGATATTGTAGATAACTGACTGATTGTCCATGACTAATCCCATGTGATTGACTATGGACTTAGTGTTACAGGTCTTACCGGCGAGTTGTACGCGGATAATTTACCTTACGATTTTTCCGCGAGTTCGACTCTTAAGTTATTGATTTTATATTCCAGTTCATTGATCTTCAAAATCCCGCACCATGAAATAATGCGCTTACGAATCCATATCGCCGATGACACAAGAATATTTTTCCGCATAGACTCATCCGCATTCAAATGATAGCAATGCCACATTATCTCAAAGATAAAATCAAACATATGTTTGTATAAATTATTTTCACCCCCGAATGGATGCAGAGTACAAAAACCTTTATCCCTTTCACACTTGCATTTAGAAAATTGCATTTCTTGAAATGTCTCCGACGATGCCCAATGAAAAAACGAATAAAAATCCGCTATTTCTTTTCGTATAAAAATACGATTATTATCATTTTTTTCTAAAATTAACATATTAGATATAATTTCAGGCCATTCTCTTTTTTCAAAAGAATTACATATCTCTAAGTATTCTTCAATTCTGCGTCTTCCTATTTGCCCTGATTCAAATCTAATTTTGTTTTCTATGAAGTTCTTGAAGTAATCTTTTAATTTAAAATCCCTTGGAGCCTTATGAAACTCACAGTATCCAGAAATGTAATGAAATACAACCGTATATGCCTTTTCTTTTTTTATTGATTGTCGTCCCCGTTTTTTAGGTGGCTTTTTTTCTTTAATGGTAAATAATTCACTAAACTGCTCTATGGATATTTCACCTTTACTCAAAGCAGTTAAAGCATCATCTTTATTCATACTGACAATTTGAGACACAACACACCTTCACCGTGCAACCCTCAAAGAAGAATCCAGCATCAGGCGGTTGAAGGTTCCGCTTTTCGCCCCGTCGGGCTAGATGCTGTAAGAAACTGTTAATCAATACCCCATATCAAGCTCTTGAGCTTCTTCCGTGAGTTCATCCAGCAACTTGGCACGGCGTTCAATATCAGCCCTCAGCACTTCATCAATCATCCGCTCCCAGTCATTGCTAATGGCTTGAAAGTGTTTCAGCACATCAGTGCTTAGCAGAATTTCAACCTTCACTGTCTCGCTATCCAGCCGCCCGACCCTTGCCTGATGTGTCTTCAATGATTCTGCAATCTGCGCCATTAGCGGTTTATTGCCCAGCACGTAGCGCGTTTCGTCTGTCATGCCGCCGCCTTCATGCGAATCTCTACCACCTGACCAACACGCGCCAGTAAGTTTATGAGCATATCCACGGTGAACCGCTGGATTTTCCCACGGTATAGGTCACTGATTCGCGCTTGTGTCACATCCAAAGCCACCGCCGCTTCTGCTTGTGTGCTGAAACGCGCCTGC
>JAGUWT010000230.1 GCA_020062205.1 Thermodesulfovibrionales bacterium | reverse complement strand
TGTAACTCGTGGATCATCACTGGCAGTGATGGGGATGCCCTTCTTTGGAGCATCCACCACCATGGTTCTAAACTTGTAAAGGGCAAAAGGCTTGAAGTTCCTGCCTATTCTTGTCTGGATAAAAAATACAGGCCCCCGGCTTTCTATCTTTACGAGGACTGCTACCAATGCAAAGATAGGCAGAGATACCAAGAGACCAATGGATGAAAAAAATATGTCAAAGCCTCTTTTCATCTGCCTGGGTTACCCTCTTATAAAGTCTTAGTATAGTATTTTATTATCATCTTTGTCCCCTTTGCTTTCTCCTTAATTCATCCCTAAACGCTTCAAGGCGTGGTAGTTCTTCCATATCTCTTTGTCTCTTAGCAGCCTTCTTGCTCTCAATTATATCCTCAATTGAAGCACAGGGAAATTTTTCATCAATAAGTGTCTTTCGCTTTTCGGCTTCATCAAAAGATTCTATTCCCCTTGGCAATCTCCATTATCTCATTCATATCACAGGGCTGAATAGCATAGTGGAAAGGGATTCCCATTATTAAAGCCTTCAAAACTGCCTTGCACAAAAGTATGCTTTATGAGCACAAACAAGTATGAATTATGTATCAATACAAATAATTTTTCAGACGCAAATAACATGCCAGATATGAATAAGGGATTATTAATCTTGTTAAGGGAGTACAAGTCCCATTAAAGTTAGAAATTTTCGACAGAAACTTAAATCAGACTGTACAACATTTCCTTCTTGCTCCATGGCAGGTAATACCAGGTATTGGCTACCATCCCAAGGATTTTATGCTGGATGTATTAAATTGACACAGGGAATGTAAATTGTGGAATCCGACCATATCCCTATAACTTGGGAATTGTCTTATTGTTTACGATAATGCTTAGTGATAGAGATTATTTCAATCAGGTCTTTCCCTTTTACGATAAATATGGCTCTATACTTTTTATCAATTCTAAAAGAATAAATCAGACGTTGTTTAGGTTCAAGAAGTTCAGTATGCAAGGAAGGATGTGATGGATCATTTTCAAATAGGTGTTTAACTTGTTGCCATTTTTCTGTAAGTCCCTGTTTTCTTATGTACTCTTCAAGATCATCCCTTAGGTTCAATATCCGGGGCATGAATGTTACTTATATATAGAAGATCTTTTCAAGCCTTCTTCTAAATCCCTAAGAAAATTTTCCTCATACAGATTCGTATCTGCAAAATCAGAGATGATATTTTCAATCCTGTCTTTTTTAAATGGCATAAGTTCTAAGGGTTTCTTGCCTTTCAAAGCGGAAGAGAGTTTTTTGAACAATTCCGTCTTCTCTTTCAAAGCAAGGTCATCAATGAGAGCAAGTAGTGTATCTACTGTAATTTCTATTTCTCTTTCTTTCGTGATGGTTTCTTTTACAAGGATTTTTCCCATAATTCTACTTTTACAATTTAAAGAATTTTAGCACCAGTAAGACTAAAAAATCAATAATGGTCTTGCCCTTGCTTATTCCTCCATCTTATACGTTGCGGGGGTTTTGCCGATGATACATTTTATGAATAAATATTAGAACTGTTTCATTAAAAATATTTACTATATTATTAGTTCTTCTTAATCACCCCAATATAATGCGTATTAAAAACCTTCAGTTTCTCAAGTATATAGTAGACATGCCATGAATATGGAGCTATTAACCTTGCAATGGGAGGGACAAAAGTTATGCATTTGAGATAAATTTCACTTTAAGGACATTCCAGAGCTGTGGGAGCTCGTCTACCTTTGTCTTTCGTAAAAACCTGCCAATCCTTGTAACTCGTGAGTCAGCACCGGTAGTAATAGAAAGCCCCTTCTTAGTTGCATCGTGGACCATTGTCATGAATTTGTAAAGGTTAAATGGCTTTAAATTCCTCCCAATCCTTTTCTGGGCAAAAAATACAGGACCTCTACTTCCTACCTTTATAAAGAATGGCACCACTGCAAATAAAGGCAGAAGTAATAACAGCCCAATCAGTGAAAATACTATATCAAATAAACGCTTCATTTTTTATCCAGCAGATATTTCGGTTTTATATTTTTAACAACCTTATAGGTGAACAGAAACATGATTCCGAATCCTAAAAAGACCATAAATTGCCATACTAATCCTTTCCTGTATGCTAATAACGCCAGAAAGCCAAAGACGAACTGGCTTAAAGCATACAACAGCGATACTATCCAATGGGGCATTCCCAGATCATTACTCATATATTGATATAGGTGACTCCTGTGTGCCTTTATTAGATTTTCTCCCCTTCTCCATCTGTAAAAGATAGTGACTATTGCATCTGCATAAAATGTGCAGAGAAACATAACAAGGCAAAGAAATATGCCGATATTAACTGACAATTTTACTACAAAAGTAGCAAAGACAAAACCAAGGACATCCATCCTTTTCTAAATAAGGCTGACCCTACCCTAAGCTAATCATTTAACTTCCACACACCGCCGAAGTTCCTCTTGGTGCGTCATCCGATATTATCATCGCCCCCATCACCGCATCGCAGACCAGCGAAGTTTCCAATGTTTTGCACATTATCAACCAAATACGCCACAGCCAACCCGCTACTCCCATTCGCGCGGGCGACTATCGCATCGCCGCCCGCAATACCTTCTCCACTGCCCTGCAGGTATTTTTCATATCCTTCTTGCTCAATGTGGGATGAACAAAAAACATCAGGCTTGTCTCTCCAAGTTCTTTTGCTGTTTGCAGGCGTTTTTTAGGACGCAGCCCCTTTAATTCAAATGCCTTTTCAAGGTATATCTCGCTGCAGCTCCCGCTGAAGCAGGGAATACCTTCAGCATTTATAGCATTCATTATTCTATCACGAGTCCATCCCGCCTTTAATTTCTCCATCTGAACAAAAGTATAATACTTATAGTAAGCGTGTCCTATATGTGATGGCGGCACTGTTACTCGCAGCGAGGGAATCCGTTTAAAACAATCCGTCAATATGGCTGCATTCTGCTGACGCAGCTTTATCCAGCCCGGAACCTTTTTCAGTTGGACTCTGCCTATAGCCGACTGCATTTCTGTCAGACGATAGTTGGTTCCAAAAGATTCGTGAAGCCAGCGGAAACCCGGCTCATGTTTATTATTATAAACAGTGTTATAATTCTTACCGTGGTCTTTGAAAGACCATGCCTTCTCCCATATCTTTTTATTATTGGTTGTTAACATCCCTCCCTCTCCACCCGTCGTCATAATTTTATCCTGACAAAAGGAGAAAGCTGCCACATCGCCCAAAGAACCAACAGGCCGTCCTTCGTAGGTTGCCCCGTGGGCCTGGGCGCAGTCTTCAATAACCTTCAAATTATGTTTTTTTGCGAATTCCATTATAGTGTCCATATCGCATGGCCAACCTCCTATATGCACTGCTATTATTGCCTTGGTTTTTGGACTTAGAACAGCCTTGACTGTCTCAACAGTTATATTCTGACTGACAGGGTCAGCATCAGCCATAACAGGCTTTGCCCCGCGCATAACAATACAACTTGCTGATGCTATAAAGGTGCGGCTTGTTACAATAACTTCATCGCCAGGTCCAATTCCAAGAGCAAAAAGAGCCAGTTCTAGGGCAACTGTTCCATTGGCCACAGCGACAGCATATTCACAACTGACAAAATTGGCAAACTCCTTTTCGAAAAGACGCCCTTCCTCACCAGTCCAGTAATTAACCTTGCCTGATCTAAGGACGCTAACAACAGCTTTAATTTCATCATGTGCGAAAGAAGGCCATGGGGCAAATGATTTAAAATTTTCCGTTCTAAATTCATTAACTTTTGGCAACATAGGATTTAGGGGATTTTTTTCTTTACACGCCTTTTAATAATCTTTATAGGTATTCCAAAGGCAGTAACATTATCAGGTATATCCTTATTTACAAAACTAAAGGCACCAATAATCGAATTCTCTCCTATCGTTATTCCAGGCATTATAATGCTGTGGCTGCCTATTTTACAATTTTTCTTTAAGACTACCCTCCCTTCCTTTTCATCAATTGTAGAAATAGAATATATCGAGCAATGAGAACCTATCTGGACAAAGTCTTCTATAACTACCCCATTTTTTGCATTAATATAAGTAAATGCGCCTATATCAGTTTTATATCCCAATAGGAGCTTATCTTTATGTTGGACTAACCAATTGTATTTGGTTAATTTTCCCTCTTTTATCTCCAGGTACTTCCAGCCTTTAAATCTATCATTCATAAATTTTATCTGTTCCCTTTGAATTTTTCGGCAGTAATCTGCCCTTCCTGGCTAATTCCTTCACTTCTAAGAATATTGATTACTGTTATCAGGAGCATTTTTAAATCCAGCAAAAATGAGCAGTTATCCACATACCAGATGTCATACCTAAACTTTTCTTCCCAGCTAATGGCGTTGCGACCATTGACCTGGGCCCATCCGGTAATGCCGGGTTTTACTTCGTGACGGCGGGCCTGCTCGGGGCTGTAAAGCGGAAGATACTCCATCAGTAGCGGCCTCGGCCCTACCAGGCTTAGATCGCCCCTGAGCACGTTGATGAGCTGGGGCAGCTCGTCCAGACTGTATCTCCTGAGAAAACTCCCGAACTTCGTCAGGCGCATCTCATCCGGCAACAGCCGCCCCCCGACATCACGGCGATTAGTCATTGTGCGAAACTTATACAAAAAAAAGGGCTTAGCATGCAAACCAGGTCTCTGTTGTCTGAAAAGTACAGGACTGCCCATTATAAGTCGTACCATTATCGTCACCGTGACAATAAGCGGAGACAATATAATAAGCAAAATGAGCGATACCATAAAATCAAACAACCGCTTGAGCATGGGAAATTATCCCAAAATCTCCGTGTAGTAATCAAGCATGGCAGAGGTCAGCATGTCCTTTGAGAAATTACGCTGTGCCCAGAGGCGCGCATTTTCTCCCATTTTTCTCCTCAGCCCCGGGTCATCAACAAGCTGTCTCAATCTCACTGCCAGCTGATTTACATCGCCCGCGTCATGCAGAAGCCCTGTTACACCCTCTTCTATCGCATCGGTAATCCCATAAATTCTCGACCCAACGGATGGGATCCCGGCCGATGCCGCCTCGATGATGACGCTTCCGAATCCTTCTCGATAGCTAGGTAGGCAGAATATGTCGGCACTGGCTATGTATCTTTCTGCTTCATGAGTGTATTCAATAAAGTGCACCCTGTTTGGATACGGTGTAATAATGCTGTCTCGTATGTTTTCCTCGTCGGGGCCGACAACAAGGAGATGAAGATTACCGTGATGGGCGGCGCATACGACGGAGAATGCCTTGGCTAGATCCAGAACCCCCTTGTCCCTGTTCAGTCTGCCAAGATATAGAAGGACGATATCGTCATCCCTGATGCCGAGCCTTCCCCGGGTCTTCAATCTTGCACGGGGGTCGGGGCGGAAGCGATCTGTATCGACACCGCTGATTGAGCCTTTCCCCAGAACGCGGGACTTCTCATTCGAAACAATTCCATGCTCGACCAGAAATTCCCTCTGCGAGTAGCTGTCGACAAGGATATTTGTGGCAAGGGCGGCCAGCACCTTGTCCATTCTTTTGAGGAACCACCTCTTCATTCCGGAACTGGTGACCCAAACCTGGCCTGTAAATGTATGAACCCGACTGGGGACACCAGCCAAAAAGCCTGCCGTCATGGACAGCAGTCCGGCCTTTGGGGTAACGGAGTGGATAATGGCAAAATTTTCCCTTTTAAACAGATAAAGCAAGGAGAACAGCGCCTTAATATCGCTGATCGGGGCTATCCTCCTTTCGATGCAGACAGGAAAGACGTTCGCTTTTATTCCCATGGCATTCAGAAAATCCCTGTTCCTTGTGTTGGCAACTACAGTAACTTCATATCGGCGGCTCAATGCCGCAATCTGGTCGAGCAGGAACACCATGACCGTCATCTCGCTGGATACGATAATGCAGATTTTCAGCTTTTCCGTTGCAGCCATAAACCCATAATTTCAATCCGTCCCGGAATGAAAGTGCCACCTAACTTATAAAATAGAATTTTAAATGCCTCAAGAATTACATTTCTTGCTGAGTCCTGATCTGTCCACCATTTTTTGGGAAATGGTTCATAAGGTGTCGCTACAACTTTAACATCGTATCCCCCTAATACATCTCTGATGATCATCTTTGTCCTTCTTGTATGGTAAGGAGAAGTAATGACTAAAAGGCGTTTATTAGAACCTTTAAAGAGTTCCTTAATAGCCTCTGCCTCTTCAACAGTGCTTATTGATGATTTTCCGAACACCTGAATATGTGAATCAGGAACACCCTTTTTCAAAAGCACCTGTCTGTAGATATCCTCTGCATAAGGTGAAATCACCCCGAGTTCATCCAACAATCGCTCATGATGTAAACGGATGGGTTTACTGATGTATATTTTCGGGGCATACCCTTTTACATAGAGGTCTGCAGCATAAAAGGCTCTGGTGGGGTTTCCGGCGAGCACGACAATTGCGTCTGCCTCTTGTGGGTTGTCACTGTTTAGAAGCCAGTATCCTGCCAATCTGACACTAAAAAGCAAGATGCTGGTCGTTAAAACAATGATAGAGATGACAATGAGTAGACGACTTTTGTTAAGCTTCATAATTTAGTTTAACAGACCTTTTTCAGCATACTCCCTGCAGGCTTGCCTAATATAATCTTCCACTGTTACAAGAGGACGGTAGGAAGTCATATCTATGAGGCAATTCTGTGAGAAGACTTTTTTATTCGTCAGTGCCTTCAATCGTGAGAGAGTTAAGGGCATTTTTTTACCGGCTATGAGCGAAATTGCAGAAAGAATTGCAGCAGCACCGAAGGCTATTGAATAAGGGATACTGGATGGTTTATTAACTTTACCCTTTGTTTCTTCCTGAACAATTCTGTACATCTCTTTAAAAGTTATCGGAGTATTAATAAAATATATCCCACCATTTGAGATATCGTCACTATCCAGTGCGCGCATGGCATGAACGACTTCATTAACATGGACTATATTATATACGCTGCTACCAGCGCCAATATTTTTGTAACGGCCGGACTTCATAGCAATAATAAGTTGAAGAAAACTATCATTAGCAGGCTCTCTTCCAGTCCCAAAAACAATAGTGGGTCTCAGTATTTGAGCTTTCAATCCCATAGCAATGCCTTTTTTTACAATTTTTTCAGCTTCAAGCTTGGTTTGCTCGTAAAGGTTCTGCGGATTGCATTCTGTATTTTCATCGATATAGTTTTCCCTGGTTCGTCCCACAACTCCAGCACTCGAAAGATGAATTAACCGGCAGTTTTGTTTTAATGCAGCATCAACTATATTTTGTGAACCATGGACATTAACATTTTCCATTTGATCCCTTCTCGATATTATCCCTGCACAATGATATATAGTTTTAATTCCGCTGGGTAAAACGATATTCTCAGTAATATCGCCTTTAATAAAATGTATTCTTTTATCCATATTCGATCTATTGCTATTTTCACGAATAAGAGCATAGACCGATACATTTTCTTTTAGGAGATCGGCAACCAATTGTCTCCCTATAAAACCAGTAGCACCAGTAACAAAAATTGCTTTATTTTCCAAATTGTCTAAGCTATACAGGCTAGATCTTCTGCCTGATTCCTTTAACAAGACCGGCAAGGGAGCCTTTTAAAGGACCAAAATTGAGCGATTTTAAAGACTCGAAACATGCCTCGATAAAGAGGCCGATAAGCAGCCAGAGGAGATTTGTCAGAGACATCTTCTGGTCACAGTTTAGTTTGTAAAAACAAATATATTCACGCAACTTTCGTTCATAACGCACTTTAAATTTACTACGGTTAACTGCTGACATTTTGTGTTGCAGACGAGCACTGGTATTTATAAAAAATCTGTCTTCTCCAAACTCCCTGACAACACGGGTCGAGAAATTAATATCTTCAAGCATAAAAAAGTCATTTTTCGTATCAAATTTTACCTTTTCAAATACCTCACGTCTGTATGCAGAAAGGCCGCCGCTCAAATAATTGCTTTGAATCAAAAGTTGCTCCCATTTTTTTGAATTGCCATGAACACCTACCCTCTTGTCGTAGAAAATGCCCCGGTGGAAAAGATGAAAAAATGATTGATAAAATTTATTTACATTCGGCACTTCTGTAACAACACCGCATGAACCCATCATTTCAGGATGATCAATAAATCCCTGTGCCATATTATCTATATAATCCTCCTCAAGCACTACATCATCTTCCAAAAACATTATAATGTCTCCCAAACCTATGGATACGGCAACTTCTTTGGCGGCTACGAGACCTTGTATCGAATCATCAAGAATATATTTTAAGTTTATACTATCCCCTTGTTCGGCGAATAGATTCATTACCAGATTTTTGGATATATCATCCCTACTCTGATCAATTATCAACAATTCATCAGGCAAGAGATTTTGTCTAATGATGGAATTGACTGTGCGTATTAAATCATCGGGACGATTTCGTGTAGGTATTACAGCGCTGATATACATTTATCCGCGTACTCCCTTCAATGATACTCCATCTCATTAATTCATTAAGATTCTTTTTGCTCTTGCCAAAAAAGTGGACACACCGTAGATACAGGTCGTCTTCCCTCTGTTATCAGTCGTACTGCCTCTTCCTTAAACTCCCGATTAAATTTCCCCCGCGCCCATTGCCCTCACTCAGTTCATACTTTCTATGAAACCCTTTCGCGCGTAAGTATCCCCGACGCTCAATCAACGTATTTATGACCCTTCACACTAAGCGCAGGCTGCGGATCCGTAATCCGCAGCCTCGTGGCATAACTCTTCAGCATGAAAGACGCGGCGAGTAAGAACCAGAGAAACAAATAATGGTCGATTGCTTGAAAGAATGACGCCACAATGATGGCAAGATAGGCGGCTTGCAGACCATCTCGGATCCGCATTAGCGATATGCCACGGCTCAGCGAATCATCAACCCCGCTTGGCATTGAGAACGATTGGAAATTCTGCCAGCCTCTCCAGAGGAGCCAGCACAGCGCGAGCAGGCCGAAAGTGCCTATTTCTGCCCAGATGCCCAAGAGCATATTGTGCGCATGAGTTGCTTCGCTGCGTCCGATCCAATGCTGCCAGTATTCGACCCTGAAGTCACCCAAGAGTTCGCGCGCGTGGTTTAGAAGGTAGATAGGGACATTTCCTATGCCGACCCCAATGATGGGATGACTGATGGCCATGTTAACTACCCCAAGCAATATCGGCAATCGACCTATTAGTCCTTCCTCACCCGTTTCGATCCTCTCCCATGAAATATTACGGAAGGCCCCGACACTGAATATGACCCCACCCGTGATTAGTACGACGAATAGGAGTGGCAAGAAGACGGCCCTCCTTCGATGCCGTGCTTTAGAGAAAAACCAGAGCATCGCAACCAATCCCCCTAGCCAAGCACCTCGGGTTCCGGAAATCACTAACCCTACCAGGATAATGCCCGCAGCAAACCATTTATACAGGATGATGCCTGCTGATGCTTCGGCGAGCACCATGAAGAAGGGGATGAGCAGAAAGACCCCCCATGCGATTGGATAGTCGGCTAGACCTATGGGGCGCGCTAAGAGCGCACTGTGAACACTATAGTTCTCCCATTGGCTTGAGATAAAATAAAATTCTCCAGTCAAAACTTGGAGGAAGGAAAGAACAACGCCGGCAAACGTTACGAAGAGCACAACAGCGGTCTGGCGGCTCAGAAATTTCACCTGTGCCTCGGGACAGAGCGATATAAAAATGACCCAAGCAACGTAAGGGAAAAGCAGCACTCGAACGAATGCCCTCTCCCAGGCCATAAGGTTTAGGGCGTCAGCCTTCGATTCGGCGAAGGCAATTGATAGTGCCGCGAGAGCAATGAAAATGATCGCCGGTCTCATCCTCTTGGGAAACCGAAAAGGACTGCCTTTCAACATCTGTTTGGCAATGACGGAAGCCGCCAAAACTGGCACCAGCACAGGGATTGCCCCAAAACCGATATCCGAGAGCACCCATGCATTATGGTGCAACGGCATAGTCCCCACGATGAAGTAGTAGAGGACACGCTCTTGAAACACTATGCCCAATAAGAATACAGCCGCAGCTAAAGGCATCGCCAGTTGGGGATTTGACGCCAGGGCATGTACAAGCAAACCCACGGCCGCACCTCCGGCGATCACTGCGGCAGACATCCTAAATGAGCGGTTCATATAGATAATATAGATAGGAATTTGAGATATTCCCCACCGTTATAAACAGGCATTAATACTGTACTGTAACTAAAGGGCCTTTCATATTTTTAAACCTCTTCAATTCTTTAAACATTCGATAAACCTTTTATGAGATTTTCCGTCTAAAGAATAAAACGTTTTATAAATGGCATCTGACCAAAGATTCTCAACCATTTTTAATATTTCATCTCCTCTTAGGATCTTATCCAATGCCTGTCTCAATTCACATGGGTTCTTCACATGGAATACTGCATCACCTACTTCGATCATGTCGAAACTAACCATACTATGAATATTATCAAAACTAACAGCATGGGTTCCTAAGGCAATTGATTCTATACCGATTGTTGAATTACAAAAACATGTAACATCAGCTAAAGTTATATATTCAAAATAATTTGCATTAACTGGAATAGTATCAAAAGGGACCCTTACATTGTTTGTTCTCATAATCTTTTTAAACTCTTCATCTATTATTCTAAGCGGGTGTGACTTGAACAGAACTAAAATGCCAGCGTCTATCTCCTGCAAAGCGAAGCTAATATTACTAATCATATTTATAGATTCCTCTCTGTTGACGCCACTAAATACCAAAAGTACTTTCATTTTGTTTTGAATATTATATTTTTTTCTTAACTCAATCTTTGAGGGTTTGTGCTGAATATAAGAAGCCAATTTATCGTATCTGACGGCGCCACACAACCTGAGCATATTTTCAGGGATTTTGTTTTGCACTATAACTTCATATGGATAAACACCAGAGGTAAGGTATAAATCAGGTAACGGCATATTCCATGAAGGCCTTTTATCTCCTAAATACAAAGGTATTTCATCTGGGCAGAAATAATAATTTAACCAGTTTTTCCCTATGGCAGAGTGCTGTAGAGCGAAAACTTTACATTTATTTTTTGCTGCATACCAGATAGCTTTTTCATAACATTGAAACTCAGAGGCATGAATAATGCCTCTAACATCATACTTTCTGAATATATTGGTAAGAGCAAAATAGATCAAAACATCCCTGAATAGTTCATGATCTCCCAGAGATGAATTGAAGGTCCCGACAACAAGTTTAGTTATATCATACCCGTTATAGAATTCTTTTATTTTTTTTGAAACAAAAAAGCTGTAATTAAATATTAATTTTACTAACTTAATACTTAACAAAAACCAATAGTTCTTTAAGGTAATAAATCTCTCTACAGGTATAATTTTTCCATTCTGAAAAACATCATGGATAGATTTTCTTTGCTTCCAGAGTTCCCCAATGTTTGTGATAAATACTGCATGATATGACGGAGCTACTTCAGATAATTGCTCCGGTAAGTCGTTATAAATTGCATTCCTGATATTTTTTTCTTCTTTATTTTTCCAGAGTAATGGATAGAAACTGAAAAAAAGATAAAAATTTTTACTATCAGGATTAAAACCTATATTGAATAATTTCAAAATAGCAGTTTTCACCAATTGAAGTGATAAGAAACTTGTAACCGAAATTATCCACCACAATAATGGGAACCTACGGGTTAGTGTATTTCTGATATTAGAGTAATGTCTTGTTGTAAAGACATTCATATTCTCTTTTCGAAAATAATCAGTTAATATCGAGTTAAGTGGACAGTCTTTGATATCCAGACATATATTGTCATACTTTTCTCTGCTGGAAATAACAAGTTGAATTAAAGACAGAAAATATATTTGATCAATGAATTTAATCCTGAAAGTCCCCATTTCTGAAAACGTAGTAAACCACCAAAGATTAAACTCTTTAAAACTTAAAAGATCAAATAAAGTTTTTCCTTTCCATATCTTTTTTTTGGGAAACTCAAATTTTAAACGAAGACAATATTCCTTGGTTAATTCTTGTGCCTTTAGATAATATTCTGTCAGGTCAATAAACGAATAGTTAGCTAACTGCTGTTGTAACTTGGCCTTATTTCTGCCAAAATACAATGTTTCTGTAGCGCCCAAAGTCAATATTTCCCATTCGGACTCATTTAAGTTGTCCCCCACATATTGGTCAAAAACTTTCCCCTCACAATTATCTACGATCAGAAGATTTTTAGCTATCATTTTTGTTATGCTGTCTTTAAGAAGTAATTAGATTCCTGGGGCTCTTTCCCTCCAGGATTCTCTTAACGTTTTCTGCGGCCTTTTCTCTCATCTCACGCCATGCCTGATCGGAAAAATATGAAGTGTGAGGGTTAATAATAATTCTCTGATGAAAATCGGAATTTACATCTTTCCATGCCTGTATCAAGCGTTCTGAAGGCAACGGAGGCTCCTCAGGCAAAACATCCAAACCCACAGCCGCAAGTTTGCTTGAAACCAGTCCATCATACAGGACATCTAGATCCTTTACTATCTTTCCACGAGCTGTATTAATAAGGGTTGTATTATCATTTAAATTCTGTATAAACCTCTCATCAACCATCCAGCGTGTCTCTTCATTAAGGGGCACATGCAGGGAGACTATGCTTGAGAATTTAAGCAGTTCTTCTCGGGATTCAAAACGTTGCACCCCGAGGGTCTTTTCATATCCACTCGGCACATACGGATCATAAAAACCTATGCTTATTCCAAATGCCTTCATCCTTAAAGCCACTGCAGAGCCAATACGGCCAATCCCGATAATACCTAAATTATGCTGTGTGGAACGTTTTATCGGCGGTTGCGTATGTTCCTGCCAACCCGAAGAAAATCTTTGCGCTGAATGGTGATAAGAAAAAATTTTCCTGATAAACGCAAGTATCATGCCGCAGGTGGTATCCGCAACTTCATGGATACCGTAATCAGGTGTATTGCAGAAAGGGATACCGTATCTCTGCGCACATCTGAAATCCACGTTATCATATCCAACGCCGTAACGGACAATAACCCTGCATTTTTTAAGTCGTCTGATGGTCTTCTCCGTTATGCGTGCATGCCACACAAGCAGGGCATCTGCCTCTTCTTCGATGGAATCAGGAAACTCAGCCTCATCTTCTGTATTAAGGCACTCGATTGAGACTCCTTCTCCCAAAACCGCGCGCTCAATATCAGGAGATGTTATATAATCTGTAATAAAGACTTTTATTGTTGCCATCGCTACTTGTCGTACGGAGTTTTGGTTTCTGTGAATCCATGCTCACGGAGCCAGAATTCCACTATTGGAAACTGCCATTTGAAGTCGATATCAAGACCTCCCCATTGTTTAAGAGGATATACTACTCTCCCTATCCATGGAAAAGGCGGTCTGCCGTAATCATAGTCAAAACATTTTGGTTTCACGACAAATGCCGAACAATCGGGGAAGTACACATCTCCCTGTGAATCCCTGTCGCAACTTGCGGATTCAAAAAAGGAGGCATCTAAAAAAGGCTTTAATAACCCGTCCACAATTTTATGCGCCCTCAAGGGGCTCCACATGTTGTAACAGCTTACAGTGACAGCTGAATCCAGGTTCGGGTTTGTTCGTAAGACTTCAATCCCCTTATCTATAATTCCGGGTGTAATCGTTGCGCCGTTGGCAAAAAGTAAAACTATCATTTCCAATTCCTCCGGCTTAATGAGTTCGACAATCGTATCAAACCCATGTTTAAAAGCATCCTGGGACAGGGCCTCTTTAGTGGCCAGATAATCAGGACGTTTAATCAGCTCCGCACCATAATTTTTCCCTATAGATGCAATATCTTCTGTATCAGTGGAGATATATACCCTATCTACCATCTTGGAGTGTTTGGCTGCCAATATCGGATAAGACATTAACGGCCGACCAACTATACTGGTAGTATTTTTTCCGGGAAATCCGGTGCTGCCACCCCTTCCAATTACTAATGCTGGAATCATTTTAAGCCCTCCTTATCTGGTACTACACTATTTTCTAAAATTCCTATACTTTCAATTTCTACCTTTATTATGTCACCCGGTGATATAACAGCATTGACCGCACCGGCAGGTGTTCCGGTTAGTATCACATCCCCGGGGAATAAAGTGACATACCTTGATATTAATGATACAGTTTCAACGTCATTTATTATCCTATCTGATGTATAACTGTCTTGTGTTACCCTTCCATTAATGTACGATGTCAGCCGTAAATTTTCTGTGTTGATATCTTTAACTAAGAATGTACCTAAAGGGCAAAAAGTGTCTAATCCTTTTGATCTGGCTAAATGCCAATCCCTATTAAGGATATTCTCACAAGTAATGTCATTACCGCAGGTATAGCCCAAAATATATCTATGTGCCTCTTCTACAGGAACATTTTTGCATTTAGCCTTTACGATAATAGCTAACTCAACCTCCTGCCATACTTTTTGGGCGAAACCAGGGTAAATGATGGATTCTCTGTGACCTATCAATCCAGTCGGCGATTTGAAAAAGAATAATGGCTCATCATAGTTTTCTTTTTTACCAACCAATCCCTTGTAATTATAAGCGAGACCAATGACTTTTTGACCGTCACATGGTGGTAGAAAACGAATACCTGTTTGATCAAGAGGTTGCCTTTTTACTCTTGGATTTTCCTTATAAATACTATCTGCTAATTCATAATAATTATCTTCTATAACTTTGCACCATTTTATCTTCCCATGGTAATTAACTTTCGCAAACTTTTCCATCATAATTCCTCTATAACTTTAATATTAAAAGTATCTAAATCCAGAAGGATTATATCTTCATTGGTATTATCCTGGATTTCTCCATATCCCCAACAAGCAAAGAATAGTTTGATCCCCATTCCGTTTAAATCTAAAAGATGTTGGTAGTTGTCATCTATAAAAAATAGTTTCTCAGCGCTAATATTATTAGTTGACAGAATATGTCTGATTATCACTTTCTTGTCTGTGCTGAACTCTGCGCCGAAAATGTTGTCTCGGTTGATCGGCAGATCGAAAAAATCCAAAATCTCAGAAATTGATTTTAAATCCTTATTAGAGACGATATAAAAATCAAAATATCTTTTAAGTTCCTGCCATTTTGTTTTTATTCCTGGGTAACTATGATGAAGCTCAAACCAGTATCGCGGATACTTGCTTTTAAATTCATTGCGAGTTAAAAAAAACAATTCCTGAAAATCAGCCACTGCTCCGGCGTTGCTTATTAATAATTCTTTGAACCGCAAATAACTGTCGATTTTAATATTAGATGATATCGCCTTATGCAAAATAAAATATTCTCCTGCTGGCCTGACATACTTTCTCGTCCTGTAAAATTCTTCACGGTAATATTTCGGGATGTCCTCTAATGTCTCGATAAATTCATTATATATCCCCTGGTACTGCAGGTAGGCATTATATGAAGTAAGCAGGCATTCGTCTATACTGTCAATAATAACACCATCAAAATCCCATAATAAGCTACGCATTACAACTCAAGTATTACTTTTCGGGCGATAACACGTGCATGTGAGCTTAAGTTGTTGGCCTGTAAAAATGCCTGTAACTGATTGAATGTTTCAGGGCCACGGTTCTTCACTATATAATCTATAAATCTCGGAACTTTCAGGTCAGGCATTTCCCGCATTGTGTTGCAAAGAATATCAACATCAAGCTGACCAGGTGTTGAGATCTCCACCTCTTCAAGACCGCAGCGGTCTATCAGTCTCCTTAACCCTTCCACTGATAGGAAATTAATATGATGTGGTGGTGAAATGCTTTTTGAGTGTTCCCATAGTACCAGTAGGTCAAGCCCGCTGATGGTAAGGGTCGTAAAGATGATCAGTCCTCCGGTTTTCAACAGTCTCTTCATGCTTTTAATGAATCTTTCAGGGTCAAATAAATGTTCCAGTACCTCAAAAGAACATGCCACAGATACCTGCAATTCGTTATCTTCAATATTTTCAACGGATTTCTCAATAACCCTGAAACCTTTACTCCTGCAGCATTTGGCAAGATCTATGCTGGGTTCTATTGCCAGGACTTCAGAAAAATATCCTGTTCTTTTAATCTCTTCCAGAAAGATGCCAAAGCCGGCACCGACATCAACAAGAGAGATGGGCTCAGGTACTCTGAAACGTGAAACCAGTTCGCTTACCAAAATAGCACGTGGGCGGAATATCTTTAGTCTCCTTGCCTCCGCAGTTTCCGGGAAAAATCGCTCAGCCCAAAACCTGCTTGACGCAGACTCCCTGTAAAAGTCCTCTATCATCTCCTCTGTAGGACGTGGAGAGACAAAAAGGGTAAGGCACTCTTCACATATACGGTAAGAAAAGGTATATTTTTCAAATGCAAATTGAGTCCTGTTGCTTTTACAGGCAGGGCACGATACCTCCACAAACAGCTCTTTTTTTGAAAAGAAACGCTCAACGTCTTTCCTTGATATTTCAAGGTATTCATTAAAAAGTTTTTGGGGTCTTATCTCAAGCTCATTCATGCCTATTCAGCAGGGCCTTATAGTTTTCCAAAGTAAGCCTTATCCCCTCTTCGGCAGAAATCCTTGGTTTCCATCCTAAATCCCTCTTGGCTTCCTCGATATCCGCCAGGGTATCAAACGGATCCCCCTCTGTGCCACTCTCATATCTTACAGGATATTCCCCTCTCCTGTAGCCTAGGCCTGTCGTCAACATCTCTACAATCTTCTCTATCTTCATACTCTGCCCTGTTCCTAAATTATAGACCCTGTTGTAAGATTTCGGATTGTCTAGCGAAAATTTAATAGCGTTAACAACATCACTGACATGGATTATATCTCTTGTCCTATCTTTTGAGCCCTTTACGACCAATGTCCTCTCATTAAGAATATGACTTAAGTAAATGCTGAGAAGGCCCTGATCGACATTTTCAAGATTCTGCCCGAATCCATAGGTAGTAAATAGCCTGAAAATTGTGTACTGTATTCCATATTGCCTTGCAAATATTCGGATATAATGCTCAGAGCCTAATTTGTGAATGGCATAAAAGGAATCAGGATATGGTGTATCCGTTTCCTTAGTTGGAAGATGCTCGGGCTGTCCATAAACGCTCATTGAACTCGTAAAAATGAACCGGTTGATTTTTTTCCCCATGCAATAATTCAGCACATTAAGTGTGCCTAACTGGTTGGTCAACATATCCTGCTTCGGGTCTTTAAAAGAAAGGGCATTGGACGACTGGGCAGCGCAGTGAATAACGCTATCAAATGAATGTGCGTCAAGTCTTTTTAAGCCTTCCCCTGACGAAATATCCAGTCTTATGAAATCAACCCCTTCAGGAATATTTTCACGTTTCCCGTTGGATAAATCATCGACTGCAGTAACGTGATAACTGTCTTCTTTTAGTTCTCTACACAGGCAGCTCCCTACAAAACCGGCCCCGCCCGTTACTAAAATCCTTTTACCCATGATTATCTCCTGATTTTTTAGTTATCAATCTTGCAATATCGACAACTTTATTGCTATATCCCCACTCGTTGTCATACCAGACTACCATCTTTATCATCCTTTCGTTCAAAACCTTAGTGCGCACTGCATCTATAATAGCTGACTTATTGGTACCCTGGTGGTCTATAGAAACCAGACATTCCTCGATCAGTTCAAAGATATCCTCCTTCTCCTCTGACAATCTCTTAAAATGTGAATTTACCTCTTCGGTAGACGTCTTGTTTTTTACTAAGATTGTCATGTCTGAGGCTGAAACAATACTTGTCGGAACCCTGAAGGAAATTGCATCTATCTTCCCCTTCAATTCTGTAAGGACTTTAAGGGTTGCTTTTGCAGCTGTCGTGTCTTTTGGAATAAGGTTCATGATGCTGCTTCGTCCAAGAGAATAGTCTTTCCAATAATGACCCGGACTGGAAACAGAACTGACCGAACCATCCAATAAATTTTGATAAGATAACCAAGGATGCAGTGTTGTCACAAAGCAATTCTCTATCTCCCACAGCTTGTTTATCTCAAACAATACTGGAGCGATCGCACTTGCATCGCAGATACTGCTACTTATTACGTGATGCTTTTTGGGGTCATACTCATTTTCATTAACACCTAAAATAATCGTTGTATCAACCTCGTCAGGGGAATGAGTTATAACGATCTTTGGGATTCCTCTCTCTATCAAGCGATGGGCTGCCAGGACATTCGCCTTCACCCCCGTAGCGTCAATCAGGACATCAATATCATGTCTTTCCCACGGAACATGCTCGGTGTTGGCAAACGAATATACTGGAATAACCCCGCCGTTACAAATAAGGGCATTTCTCTGCTCATCAGCTGATATCTTTTCTGAAAAACGACCGTATATAGAATCATAATTTAATAAATATGTAGCATTGCCAATGTCTGGATCCAGCTCATTAATCACATTTAGTTGGCAATCCACACTTTTTAATACTATCCTTGTAATAGCCCTGCCGATCCTTCCAAATCCATTTAAGCCGATTTTAATCATTCCAGCTCTCCTTCCAAATATGTAGAAATTCTTTTATCTAACTTGTAATATAACCCTTCTGTTTTATAGGTATCGCATTTCTTATCAGCCTATAATTATCCATTGTGATCACATCAAATTTAATGCCCAAATATACATAAGTGCCGATAGAAATACCCTTGAGTATCAGTCGTGTTACATAATCAGTATTGAAATCTCTTAAAACAATCATTAGCATCGCTGATGAGAAAAATACTAAAAAGATGGTGCCAATTTTTAAATATTCCCATTTTATTAAATAGTTTTTTTGAGCGACCATAAAATATATCGAACCAGAAATCACCGCTGCCAGGAAGGTGCCCCATGCTGCTCCAATTGCCCCCCATTTCATGATGAAAATAATATTTAATACTATGTTAAAGCCTATACTAACGGTGGAAAGTACTGTACATAAATGTGTTTTTTTTGCATATATCAACTGCATCGGGGATATCTTTCCGAAAAAAAGGAACCCATAATACATGGCGAGAACTGTAACGATATCAATCGCTCCGTGGTAGGAAACAGGAGTGAGTATAGAGATTATCTCTTCCGAGAAAACAGCAATAATTAATGTAAAAGCTGTAGAAATATAAACAAACGGAGTCAGGTATCTGCCCACGGATTCGCCACCCTTTTCCTTCAGATCAAACATCCTTGTGTATACCTGCGGTGAAAATACGTTTTGAATGGCTGTCATATAGGTAAAGGCTACTGACGCCACCTTCTGCCCGATGCTGTAAATCCCCACCCCGCCAAGCGATGCCAGCATGCCTATCATGTACTTGTCAAACTGTGTTCCTATGACGCCGAAAAAAATTGTCGGGGTAAGTGGATAACTTATCTTAATAGATTCAAGTAGAATAGATTTATCCAATGAGGGCTTAAGCATAATCAAAAACTTATAGCTTTGGGCAGAGAAGATGATTAAACCGGACAATAATTGGGCATAAAATATTCCTATAACACCTGTCTTTAGATAAGCAACCATAAAAAGAGACAGGATAACATTTATAATATTCTGGGCAATTGTATAAGCAGTAAATTTTTTTGCAAGCTCCGAATTTTTAAAATAGGAATAGTAATAATATGACACTGTGCTCGAAAATTGTGCGCACAACGCTACAAAAAGTATATTACCGTATTGAGCATCGCCAACAATGAGTCTCGCAAACGTATTACGAAAGAAGAAAGTAAGTGATGCGAGGAAGATAAAATTCAATACTACGAAAAAGAGGGTGGAAAATAGTAATTGCGCCGATTTTAATTTGTCACTTCTATATTTGAAAAAATTTCTGTCATAAGATGCACTCATACCGAAGTTGGCGAATCCGCTTACGAGTATAGCGTATATCTGAGCCAGAGCAAGTATGCCGTAATCCTCCGCGGTAAGTATCCTTGTAAGAATCGGCATTGCCACAAATGGAAAAATGCCGCTTACAAGGAGAGGAAGCATGTAAATGAAACTGTTTTTTACCTGTTGTTCTTTGCTTGTCATTTTTAATGATACTTATTTTCTGTGCAAAGATGTCACCTTATCCCAGCCGTATTCTTCTGCATAAGCCCGGTTTGCAGCCTCAATGACCTCATCTTTACTTAAGCCATTACTTGACGCAAGGAGAAGTGTCTTGATATAGCCTGCAATCCTCTGGTTTGCCTTGCCGTCACGGAAGGGGTCTACTTCATTAAGAATGAACGACCAGTCTGCAAAACCAGACACATTATCCAATATTTCTCTGTTTGTATTTAACGAGTCAATTAGTTGTTTAATATCATCAAAAACTACCTTATTATATCCCCATTCATAATATGGACACCAATCTCTAGAGCCAGCGCAATCATAAACAATTGTCGGGATACCTGCAATCGCGCACTCCAATGCTGCAGTTGAGTTTGCAACCAACCCTATAACGATATCAGAGGCATACCCGGCCTCAATAGGATATTTTCTATAATCCAGTATAATCAACCTGCCTTCCTTTTCAAGCAGTTCAAGCAGATCAAGAACTTCCGGTTTTGATAACATATCCTCACGAAGAGTTACTTTCTTGGGCTTTATAATAATACCGATTTCGCTGTGCGACATAGCGTATCTGAATACAGCCTCATAACAGTCCAATATCGCATTCCCGGGATTTCCTTTTAAATGTTCGTCCAGTACCCCTATAACATACTGAATATTCCGCCCAGCAAAAGCCTTTTTTACTTCTAATGCCTTTTGCTTTAAGTGACCGAAGGAATAATCGAAGACGTATCCGGTTTGAATTATATTTTTTGTGGTCGAATATTTCGGCAGTAAAAATCTTTTATATCTTCTCCCCCAAATATAAAAAATATCACAAACTTCCTGATGCATAATAGTCGATGCAGAATGGTTCGAATAGTGATAAGACATGGTTATTACGCCTGACAGCTTCGCAGCAATATCACGTATGCCGAATATGTCATGAAACCTGAACTTAATCTTTACATTATTGCTCTGGAAAAAGTCCTCCCAGTATGGAAGTTGGATAAACAATAGGGAAAGGAGCTTCCACTGCTCCTTCATAGGCCTGCCTCTAACACGAAAATACATCTTTACAATCTGCCTTAAATAGAAAAGCAGAAGTTGCGCCATTTTGAATGAACATACATAAACAGGAACGTTGTTTTTAGCTTTCCCAGTTATCCTGGTCGGACAGAATAAAAGGTTAAATCCAGCCTTTTTTATGTTAAGCACCTCTTCATCGCTGATTTTAAATTCAGCATCTGGAACATAAATCAATATGTTTTTTGGGTCAATTCCTGATTGATAAAACCAAAATAGATAATAATTTTTTTGGTCAAAAAAATTGGTAAAATTATGAACTGCATAAAATGGAATTCCAATATCCACCTCTTCAGAGAGAGCAGTCTTTTTCTTGCCTGTGAAAAGCCGTCTCACAAATTCAGAAATCAATTTTACTAAATAATATACGAAGCGAATTCCCTTATTTCTTTTCATGTTCATCTGGCGAAAAACGATAATCTCCACATTCTTACTTTTTGCATGGTCAAAAACTAAATAACTCCAATAACTTTTATTTTCTAGTATTAAAACTGGGTTCTTCCCGTACAACTCGCTTTCCTTGTTTGTGGATAACCAACTTGCAACATTAACTGATAATAAATCGTCATAGATATCAAACGCTACCTGCTGCATAATATAAAGCTTTAAGTCCTCCTTAATGGGCTCCATCCTCCTACTTAAATAATCTAATATCGAATCGCCTTCTTTGTGTATCATACCGTTCAGATTATTTATTACGTCATACAGCTCGTCAAAATATGATACCTTTACAAGCGAAACTCCAGCATCATTTTTCATTCCGGAGACATTACAGTAGAGATACTTAAGAGAGAGCTTTTTCTGAAATTTACTCAACAGCCAGATAAGTTTTTCCAAGACAGATGTGATTTTGTTTGGGGTTAAATAACATAGCATGACCTTGTTCCTTCTAAGCACCACCTCACGGAACACCAGACTCACAACGCATTTGAGCTTAACGACCTTACATAAAAAATACTTAAAATTACTGTCCAGAACCATGTTAGTTTATATCTGAATCCTTAAAAGGCGTAAAAGAGCAAGAATCATGAGCTTATTTGTATGGTATAACACCCCTGACAAATGAGGGAGGATAGTCAAGTAAACTATATATATCTTTCTTCAACAGACTTACACACTCGTTTATATAGTCACTAAAATTCACAACATAAATGCCCCTTTTATCAAAGTAGGCCGATCTTATCAGGCCTCCTTCGATTAAATGTCTATGAATAAAATTTGTCCGCATTGTTCCCATTTGAATATCAAAGTCCAGATAACGGAAATTCCCGATAAAAATTTTATCGATACACTTTCCTCCAGCAATAACTTTCGCATCTATTATTTTGTTGTAAACATATGGCACATTATACATGGCTTCAATGTGGTGAAGCAACGAGATTGTATAAGCAGCATCTCCGGTCAGTTCCATGCCCAATAGTACACCCTTCGCTCCCAACTTAGCCATTCTATCCATAGGAGTATCAAGACCATAATTGGTCTGGGGCACATCGCTGCATATCTCATACTTTCTCCTACCGATAGCAGAAAACGAGTTTACTGGATGAAGGCTTCTCACCGAGTCAGGATGTTTCCTAATAAATTCGGCAAATAATCCAGTATCAGATTCCGTTTCCTCGAGAATAAAGGGTATTCCCTGCTTTATTACTCTCGTAGTAAATGTAGGCACAACTATAGTGCCCTCAGAAGTAATGACTTCAAAGAAACATTCTAAAATCTTATTCAAATATTCGTCGAGACTACTAGCGCCTTCTACGTTGCCCAGAAGAAATAACTGACTATGTATATACAAAATATCGCTTTTTTCAACACCCACCTCGATTAATTTCTCAACAAATTCGCTCTTTGTTATCGGTTTTATAGAAAACCTTTCAAACAAACTCAGCAAGTACCTGAATTCATCATCCATTTTATACAAGACTGTCTTTATAGCTATTTCCCAGGATATCCACAAGATAACCCAGTATTTTTTTGACAGTGACCAATTTGGCAAATTCTTCTAAAGAGAATCGTATATCAAACTCACTCTCAATCGCTATCATTAATCTGACATGACCAAGAGAGTCCCAATCTTTTATAAAACCGGCAGAGAGGTCTTCCTTAAAGCCTATATCCCCAAGGTCAAAAATATCCGAAAAAATTTCCTCCAGTTTCTCATAAATCACCGCTCTATCCAATTATATCCCCTACTTGATTATTTTAATTGACTACTTATAAATGTTATCTTCTCAATGAGTACTTTTTTATTTAAGCCCTTGGGATTCCCTTAAAATCGTTTTTTTGCGCAGTACTTTTCATACCAATCGAACAAGAAGTGACTGTCAATTTTACCAACGGAATTTCTCGGGATATCAGTAAGGACACAAATCTCAGAAGGAAGTTTGTGTGAGGAAATTTGACCTTTCAACTTTGAGATAATCTTCCTTCCACTTATGGAATAACTATCGTTAAGCGTTACGAACGCTATGATATCTTCACCCAGAAAGTCATGGGGTATTCCCAAAACCTTTGCGTCCCTGATTTCCTCCAGAAAGTAAAGCGCATTTTCGATCTCCTTAGGTGAGACCCTATGTCCAGCCCTTTTGATGATATCATTCTTTCTCCCAATAAGAAATAAATTGTTATTTTCATCAAGATAACCCAAATCTCCTGTGCACAGCCGACCATCTCTTAACTTTATGTTTGAGTTTAAATTCTGGTCAACATAACCCATCATTATGTTTTTACCCTGAACTACCACTTCACCTATTTCATGAGGGGGAAGACACCTGCCATCCTCGTCCCAGATCTCAACCCTATTTCCTGGAATTGGCCGTCCAACACTACCAGAGATCCGTAATTCCCTCTCTATCGGTGACAATGTGATTCCACAGGTAGCTTCGGTCATTCCGTAACCCTGAAGAATAGATATCCCGAATCTTTCCTCAAACTTTCTTATAAGACTTTCTGGGTGGGGTGCTGATGCGCTGCCGATAAATCGCAATCGCTCTTTTGTGGATTTCCCTGGTGTGGTATCCGACACAAGAAGTGAAGAAAGTATTGAGGGAACGACTTGAACAAAGGTCACCTCCTTATCTTCGATAATTTGCCAAAATTCTTTGACGTCGAACTTACTGGTCATTACAACCTTGCTACCTAATGAAAAAGGAAGGAATAGGTTCCTATATAGAGCTGACGCGTGACTAACAGGAAGTACGCATAGATGGACATCCGACTTTTCCAAACAATATGCCTGAATAAAACTGCTGATTTCCGATAAGACGTTACGGTTTGATATACAAACGCCTCTGGGAACACCCGTTGATCCGGATGTAAAGGTAATATAAGCAATATCATTAGCATTTCCTGCAGATCTATGCTCCACATTTTTGATGTAAAAAATTTTTATCATAGAAAAATCAAAAGAAACGAACCTTTTATCTACTAAGTCTATGGAGAAGTTAACAATTTTCTTCGGATTGATCAGTTCTATTATATAATTTAATTCTTGTTTTGAAATATTCTTATTAACGACTGCTGGAATGATGGATTTGCATAGAGATGCGAAAAAGAGAGCTACCGACTGGATATCATTTTCTAAGGCTAAACATATAGTATCGCCAGTTTCAATAGCATTGATTTCAAACCAGTTTGAAACTTGGCATACTAAATTCCAAAATTCATCGTAAGTTACACTTTGATTGGTTGAAACTTCTTTTAAAAAGACACTATCCCCACCCGTTTTACAGCGGCTAATTAAAAAAGCAGAAACAGTTGAGTACGATAATGGATCGGAATATAATGCGTTATTTTGGAAATGCTTCTTCATTGGTGTCCCTCAACTCTTTTTTCTAACATCGCTTCAAACCGGTGCTTTCGATTTTCCATAACCTTCTGCTTTTTTTCGATAGTGGACTGTTCCATGTCCCTGCTTGATCTAAGAGTATAACCATACGGATTATACGTCTTTTTGACCAACTTACTTGCATATTTTAATATTCTTCCAGCCGTAATTGAACCAGCAAGTTCTATGTATGAGCACAAATCAGCAACGAATAAATTTTCTGTGATCTCCTGACCATCTTTTAGCTGCAAAACTAAAGGCCTAAACATAATAGTATGATGACGTATCATCGAGGTTATGATACGTATGCTTAGATTTTCCCGACTTGTAACTTCTTCCACAACTAAAGGCGCTACCAAGAGGTTTGAAAATTGATAGTCACTTCTTCTTAAGTAACGGGTTCTCTCAATAAACGTTTGGTATACAGAATAAATTTTGGTAAAGTCATTTGTAGAGTATCCGCCTAGAAGTATTCCATCAAGGCCGATTATTTCCTTATGGATTTTTTTGAAAAGGTCATCTTTTCTCTGATTGATGCAGTTATAAACTTCGTCATCGTCAATAAAGGCTGGACAATTATCGCAGGCTATACATCTATTTATCTTTTCTTTTGGTAAATGAAAAAATTTAAAATCGGCTTTATTGAAAATCTCATACTTTTCCACCACATTTTTTATTTTTCTCAAGGCGGTTTCTTCACAATCTTGTAGTATAAATACACCTATGCGAGGCTTATCCTTTAGATGTAATTTTCCAGCAGTGGATATTAGATTGACCACATCCCCTATACGATTACCTGTGCCAATAGCAGTTTCTAATCCAATGCTATCATTTGCCATAGTACCGACATCACCTGCAACTCCTGTCCCGCCGTACTGGGCTGTCGTATTCAAATCGTTTCCTACAGCAATCATGCCAATATTAATAAAATCCATCATCTGATAAATAAGTGTTGTTTCCTGTCCGCCATTCCGCTTAGCTCCAACAGCAATTCCGGCATAAACCTTGTTTTTTACAATCTGTGGCTCCAACTTGAGCAACCGCAGGAAATCATAAATCAGTGAACTGCGGTCACCAAAATAAACAGGTCCAGAAACCAAAATGCCATCTGCTTCTTGTACTCTTTGTAAAATTTGTTCGCGTCCAACGGTTTTGTTTTGATTCCTCTCTAAAAATTCGGTCAAGCTTACATGTTCAATGTCTACCCCATTTTGGTTTACACCCCATAGCCCCGTAGCAAGGGCAATCTCACTGTTGCTTAACCCGTAATTGCCGCCAGTTTTTTTTAACTTCTCATATAACTGATTGAAAGGTTTTCCCATTTTTCTGCCTGATTCTATAAATAAACTTAAACATAAGTTCCCTTGTTCTTTTAAATACTCAAGAAGGTTATCTTTTGTAGCAATTTTTTTTATTTCTGAAACTAATAAATCGGATCCTTTTCCAAAGCGTAAATTTCTTAAACTTCCTGATATGCCTAAAACTTTCATCTTCAACTCCTTAAATAACTGATTATGCTTTTTTAAGCCGCCTATATCTCTGCTTTCTTGACGCGACTATTAATCCCAATTCACCTGATCTTACCAATCCATATTTTTCCATTGCCTTTATTATTCCTAGTGTTTTATCGAATTGTCTTCCGAGTTTATTCGCTATCTCAAGAATACTTTTGTACCCGTTCAGATTGAAGAGAATGTTGCGGAAGAACAAGTGGTCTTGCCAGACAGAAACAGCATCATTATAAAGATCAAACCGCGACATATAAAAAGGAACTGGGTGCACGCAGCACCAGATACGGTCGTTTTCGATAACATCTATCATTTTAAGAATGATTTCAATGGCGCGCTTCATGCTTTCCATATCGATCTTTTCGGGGCTGTCTTCGCTTGAGTGATATTCTTCGTAAGGATATCGTTGAAGCGATATTGCAGGAATTCCAGCCCAGTCAAATACTATTTCATCATTTCCGGCTCCATCGTCAAAGCTTATTGTTTTGATCTCAGGCATTTCGAGGCAGAGGACGCCAGCCAGCATATCCATGTACGTATCGCCGGTGAACGTTTTTTTTATTGCCCATTGAGCACCCCATGCGACCATCTCACAAAAAATAGCACCTTTAATTTTTGGAATACGTTCAGGATTTGAAGCAAGCATGACTGATGACCCGATAGTCTCTGGGAAAAGCATCAGACTGTATGTGAAGTTCCGTGACGGTCTTTCCTTTAATTCTTTGAGGACATCCATGAACGTCACGATTCCTGAAAAGCTATCGTTGACTTGTCCGGGATGGCAATAGTCAGCAAGCAGGGCTACTACATCCTCGCTTTTGCCCGGTAGCACAAACTCGGCAACAAGCATCTCACCCGGCTCAACTTCAACATCAATACACACCTCGTACCTACCCATTGGATTAAGTCGGTCGAGAAGATCGGCCGGCAGACTTATTCTCCAGTCCTTAAGTCTTAATCGCGAGTTGTAGGCAAGCCTATGCTCATAGAAAAAGGCATCTCGAAGCGTCGGATGGGTGCTGACATGATCCTTTAAACCTTCAAACGTCACAACTCCATGGAAAGGTATCGAATACGGGGCAAGAAAAAGGGGGTGATCTTCATAGCTTGCAATAATATTGCCATCTTCGTCTTTAAGCCATGCCTCACGCACATCCCATCGAGGTGGGATATCCCATGTAGAATACTCGTTTCCTGTTGGATAGCGGTGCAATACTGGTTCAATGCCAATGTATGTAGCTACATCTTCAATGATTCCCGTAATATCTTTAGAAACTATGGTTCTATTTTTAAGATAATGCCGCCGCATGAAGGACATTACAGCATTGTGGTCCAAAGAATATCTCCTGTTACTGTTTTATTTAAAGGCTTTTTTATTGTATTCACTCTGCAGAATTCCCATCAGAACATGGTCAACATATTTCCCATCAATACTCAACAACTTCTTTATCCTACCTTCAATTTTAAAACCAACTTTTTTATAGGTTTTCAACGCTGCTAAATTGGTTGCATAAGAACCCAACGTAACCTTATTTAAATTTAACCTGTTAAAGGCATATCCAAGTAATAATCTGCATGCTTCTTCTCCATAACCTCTCCCCCAGTACGCTTTATCACCAATCATAATCCCTAAATCAGCAAAGCGGTGCACCCATTTAATACCCCCCAATTTTATATTGCCGATGTGCAAATCATGCTTTTTGTCAATAATAGCAAACATAATATCCGTTTTACTAACCCTTATTTTTTTATAGAACTCTTCGAGGTCTTTTTCTGTAACAGGAAATAATCCAGTTTCAATATATCTCGTTACCTCCGCATCATTGAGCCAGGATAAATATCTTTTCGTTATGTCAGATTTTAGCAATGGTCTTAAATATAATCTTTTTCCTACCAAAAAAGCCTTGCTTGAAAAAATTTTCTTAGATACTTTGTCATTCATTTTCTGATCTAAATTTAGAGTTGGCTTTAACCGCGTACTTGCCGTATCACTTCAAACGCCTCTGCATACTCAAGACCAACACTTATTCCTCTATTACAAGCCAAAATTTCTAAAGCCCTTGCAGAGCGTGGATGTGGAAAATCGCGAATCTCGCTCGTATAAGCTTTCATAGCTTTTATTTTTTCCTGAAATGTATCTTTAATATTTACAAAATAATTCGGCATGAAATATTTGCTGTTATCTGGCGACCATTCGGTTGAAGAAGGCACTTCAAAGGAATAGATTTCCTTTACAGATTCCCCTTTTAACGGTCTGCAAGCTGTTAGGACTGCATGGAATGTTAGCCGGTGGTCAATATTTAAATCGCCGTGGTGGTGGGTATAGACAATATCTGGTATTACTTCATTTTTTACTTTTTCAATTACTTTAATAATATCAAGCAAAGGCACGCTGTCGAACCTGTTGTCAGGGAAGTCATATAAAAAAGTCCTCTTAGTCCCCACTATTTTATTAGCCGCTTCTATATCCCTTCTTAATTCCTTAATTTCCTTATCCCTCTTCTTTCTGTCCCTCTTTACATCCCTTGAAGTTACTCCCTCCCCTAAGATAAGCACATATACCTCATCACCTTTCATGGAGTGAAGAGCCATGGTCCCCCCACATCCAAGGATTTCGTCATCGGGATGTGCTGCCACAACTAAGATTGAACTTTTTCTATTTGCCTTCTCCATTTTATTCGATTACGCAGTAACTCCTGCAGGGTTCAAAGGTAAATTTCTGCAAACGGATATTATTAATTCCAATCGTCTCTATTACTGCCTGTGTCTCTCCGGGCCAAAGCGGGTTGTTCAATTCGTCAAAAGCAATAATTCCGCCTTTTGGGATTCTGTGAAATATGAGTTCAAGCGCCTTTTTCGTAGGCTGATAGATGTCAAGGTCAAAATACGCCAGTGATACTACAATGTGCCTGTTTTTTTCGAGGAAGTCCGGGAGCGTCTTGTTTATATCGCCCTTTACGAATGATATCTTTTCAATATGGTTCAGGAAACGGTTCATGTCAAAAAGTTTGATATTCTCACTCAATTCTTCGTAGAAATTTTCTGAGGTGTAAAAATCTCCTTTCTTGGGGCTCAGGTTGGGGTCTGAAAGAAGGTCATTTTCTGAGACAGAGGGGAAACCCTCAAAAGTGTCAAAACCTATTATCCTCCTCTGGTAATTGTAAGGCTCAAGGATAGCGCTTAACTGGGCAAAGGTAAAGCTTCCACCGCCACGATACACCCCGAATTCAAGGATGGAGCCGTGAACCTCGAGTATCCTCTTGTATAACTCGTATTTAAAAAGAAAAAGCGCTATGTCCTGCCTGCTAACGAACCTTGCAAAATTACTAAGCTTATCGGATATGGTGCCACTTGCATCCATGAAAAACCTCTCCATCTTGGCACGGTAGTCTTTCTCTTTTTCAGTCCTTGAAATAACAGGATTCAATATCCCCTCCTATTTTTTATCTTTTACGTGCGCACGTGTGATATTCTGCATACTCATTTCTTTTGTATGGGATAAGACTATCTACACGAAGATGTTTCATAAATTCTATCTCGAAATCCTTAAGGTAATTGAGAATTTCCTTTTCCGAAAAAAAATGTGTTATTCCTGTGCCAGCAAAATTGCCCTGCACAAAATCGTTGTAAGTGTTTACGTCTATAAGCTTTCCACCATCGGAAAGCCTGCTTCCATGCTCAAGTGAATACATGAAAGTCAAAAAACGACCTCCTTTTTTTAAAACTCGAACAACCTCCCGAATTATTTTTTTAATTGCAGAAGGCATGTTGCAATAAACAGCCTCCCGGTCAATAACGAGATCAAAAAATTCATTATCGTAAGGCAATCTGACAAAATCGCCGACAGTCAATTCGGTATTAATCCTTTTTTCCTTCATCCGAGCACTCGCAAATGCATGTGCGGAAGGGGAACCTTCAATCCCCCAGGTCTCAAACCCCTCGGTAGCCAAAAAAACAATATTATTTCCTCCGCCAAAACCTAATTCCAATGCCCTTAATGCCTCTCCAGACCTGAGCCGTTCTGCATAGAGTCTCATAACATAGGAGACTAAATCAGAAAAAGGGTATCTGTTTAATTGCTTACCCTGACTATAAACATTTTCCTCCCACTTTCTGTCAAAGCTTGATTGAATGCTCAAATAAATCACTCCTGCGAAGGTTATTCGCCGTAAGTATAGATAGACTTTCAGAGCCGCAATTAAAAAGCAAGTCAATGATTGAGAGATAAGGGATAAATTCACCGTGCATTTGAGGATAGGTAGGGTGACGGTAATCCTGAAACAGAGGTGTGATGCCTGCAGCATGAAACCCCTCTACATCCGCATAGTCCTTTCCCTTTTCACCGAAGATATAAATATCCGCCCCTAACTGCCTGCACATATCCAGAACAAGCTCGGACTTATGACCCTTAAAGTCATAGTCTTTCATCCTAACTACCAGTATAGAAATATTTAGCTTTTCTAAGAAAAACAGAAGCATCTCGTAGTTTAGCTCAGAAAGAAACTGCCATTTCACTTCATAAAATTTCTTCAACTCCTTTTCATACAACCCGAAATAGGAAGCCTCCCGGTAGTTTAATTCTATGGACTTCCAGTGTTTCCGCTGCCATGGCAGTTGATTATTTATTTCAATCTCAAGATACGAACGTTCAAGATATGATTTCCTGAGCACAGGGACTGTTAGCCAGCCTGATGTACCGTTATTGAATTTTATTTTATTCCTGTTATTCCAATCTTTCGGTTGATATTGGACATCATCAAAAAAACAAAATTTATCCGCTAAGGAAATCTTATGGAACAGGCCAAGCCAGGGTAGATAAACAGGCTGATGCGCGGTCAGTATCATATACTACTCTTCACCACAGTAATAACCTTTTTAACATCGTAATCTATGAGCGATGGATATACTGGAAGCGAGACAGTCCGTTGGGTCATGTTGTAAGAATTAGGAAATAGTTCTTTTTCACCCAGAAGTTCCCAATCTTCGATAGGTATAATTGCCTTGATTCCTGCATTTGACAGTGCCTGAATAACTTCTTTAGGCCGCTCAGTCAATAGTACAGCTCGGAAACGGACCGGAGATAAATTATTTTCAGATACATCCAGCAGGGATAGCCCGCTCTCACGATAAGACTCGAATATCTCACTCCTGCGCTTCAGAAAATCAGTTAGCTTCTTAAGTTGAACGCGGCCGACTGCAGCCTGCATATCAGTCATCTGGAAGTTAAACCTTTTCATATTATCTCTCCGCTGATCAAATTCCCTGTAATCCCTGATAGCATCAACTAAAGCCTTATCCGTAGATACAACCATACCGCCCTGTCCGCCGCTCGTCATTAATTTTGTGGCATAAAAAGAATATATCCCCATCTTGCCGTGTAATCCTACAGGGATATTGTTAACAGATGCACCCAGTGCCTGAGCACAATCTTCGATTATATCTACACCTTTAAAATCTGATATATCCAAAGGCAAACCAAACATATGAGGCACGATTGCGATATCAGCTTTACTTTGACCAAGCGACTCGAGATCAATATTAGGAGTCCTTCCATCAATATCCACAAGAATCTCTTTTGCCCCGGCCATGGCTACCGCATGCTGCAGGCTCGAGCATGTATAAACAGGAAAAGCGACTTTTTTGCCTTGTGCTTTTAGTGCCCAGAGGGCAAGAAATAATGATGATGTCCCGTTTGTAACGGCTACCGCGTGTCCTTCTGGCAAGCCAATAGAACTACAAAATTCATTTTCAAATGCTTCCACTTCCTTTCCCTGTGCTAACCAGCCCGAACGGATTATTCTTTGAGCAGCCCTTTCTTCCTCTGCGCCTAACGTTGGTTTATTATGCTGAATTATACCAGAAGCCTGCTTTAGATAATATCCTTCTTTTACCTGCATCGGGTTTCCTGCAACCAAAGAGTATGGAGGTATTCTTACGCCGTCAACAATCGTACCCGCCGCAATGACTGAATGATGGCCAATGTATGCCCCGCCTTTAATAACGCTGTGCGACCCGACAAAGACATTGTTTTCGAGCACTATGTCCCTGCAGTCTGCTTTATCCGACAGTCCAATGCATTTTTTATGTGTATCAGCACAATTAATGGCGACAAATGATGCAATGTCGCAGTTATCTCCGATGACCACACTTGCACCCTTTGTATTCACCTCAGACATCCCCCCTATATAAACATTTCCGCCGATTTCAGGCTCGCCGTTTATCCATACGAGTGGGTGGAACCGGTTTTTCTTAATCCCGGTCAATGCCGAAAATAACTCTTGAAATTCGGAAATATCCATTATTTAAAATCACCAAATTGCAATAGACTCCCTTTAGAAATCCGACAGGTAGCCTTCAAACCGATTATTTTGTCGAGCATTTCAGGCGGCAGCCCATTACCAGGCCTTCTCAAACCGACATTGGCATCGGTTAATAAATCCCCTTTATTTATATCACGAATCGCCACTATGCTGCGGCGTGCAAGGGTTCTTGCACTAAGTTCGGCTTCCGTGGGCCTCACATCTGCACTTCCCATCATAATAAAGGCATCCCTGATTGAATTAACCCATTGTTTTAACCCAACCGGGTCTTCAGAGAACCAGTGGTCAGGCCCTGGTAAATTATGGCTTAAGGTGAAATGTTTTTCAAATACTACTGCGCCAAAAGCAACGGCTAACGAAGATGCGAGGTTGCCCTGTGTATGATCGGAAAATCCGAGCAACACCATAGGGAATGCATCGATTAACGTCCTTAATTTAAGCAGATTTACGTCTTGTAGTGGGGTGGGATATTGGCTGGTACAAAGCATTAATACAGTAGGGTAACCATCAAGAGAGCCTACTGCTTCAAGGGCACGATAGACTTCAGCCAAATCAGACATTCCACATGAAACAATCATCGGCAACTTTGTCTGAGAGTAACTTTTCAACGATGGTAAATTGGTAAAATCATCAGAACCAACCTTAATGGCCGGAATTCCAATTTTCAATAGCAAATCAAGGTCAGAACGGTTTTGAGGAGTGGACAAAAACATAATCCCCTCTTCATCGCATCTTTTTTTAATTAAATACCATTCTTCACGGTTAAACTCATATCGTTTAAACATTTTTAGCATGGATTCGGTAATCTCTTTTCCCTGTGACACATAAGTATATGGTAAATCAGGGTCTGTAATAAATTCTTCGGCTTTAAAGGTCTGAAATTTAACTGCATCTGCACCTGCTTCCTTTGCTGCATTAATCATGGCAAATGCTTTTTCAAGTTCCCCGTTATGATTGATCCCTGCTTCGGCAATAATGAAGGGAGAACATCCTTTAGTTATTATACGGTCACCGATTTGTATTTTTTCCATAACCTAAATTTTTTATCCTATAAAAGAAAGTATTTTTTGTGCTACGCGGGGGCATCCCTCACCGTCTACTAAACTCAGCCCCTTAGCACTCATCACGGATAAATGCCGTGCAGTGATGTTATTGATTGCATCAGAATAATCCTCAGGTACTAAACTATGTCCCCATCCCAAGTTTATAAGAGCGCCATATTTCTCAACTGCTAAGGTCAATTCATACTGATTATCCGATAAAACAGCCACCAGCGCAGGTAACCCCAAACAGCATCTCTCCCATGTAGTGCTGCCTCCAGAACCTATTGACAAATCGGCATTAACCATTAACTCCGCCATGTTATCCGCCGGGCAGTAATATTCGGCGCCTGGCATAACACTACACATATCCTTTATCATTTCCCTTCGCGGGTTATTATCCCCTACCACCACATCCACAGAAAAGCGATTGTTAAACAGCTTTAAAGCTGATAGGGCTTTAGCGGTTTCGTTTGTAGGGTCGCTGCTTCCGAAAAACACTAAAAGCCTTTTAATATCTCCATTCCGCTTTCTTAACTTTTTGCGGGACTCTATAAATTCTCGGCGCAATAAGGCATATTGCGGACCCAATAATTTTTGGCAGTGCTCAGGAACCATACCGTCATAGCGTGTCTGAAACCCTTCGTAAAAATTTTGATTCAAAAGTATATCGCAATCATGATATCTGTCGGCTAAGTCATCTATAACCATAAGTCTTTTCACATAAACCCGCATTTGCCTTTCCCATTGTGCATCCGACTCATAATGGTCAACTATCAATAAGTCAACATTACTTATATCAATTAAAGCAGTCTTTACTTTTTCGATTTCAGTTCCGAAGCGGAGGTCATTATACGGCAACCGATAAACTTTATAACCCTTTTCCTCGATTAGTGCTATAGAGTTACCTAACTCCTCACGGCAGATATAAAAAACTTTTGCATCAAAACGTCTCAGTTCATCAGATAGTGTCAAACTGCGCATTACATGCCCTGCGCCTACATTAACAGATGCATCTGTCCGGATAACAATGTTCATCTTATCTTAAAAAGCGGAACCAGAACTTCACTTTGCAGCATTTCGTTTAAATTCCTGTTTACGATGGTATTTTTGATAATCGCAAAGACTTCATCATATATTCCTAAAAGTTTAGAGATGTCTTCATCGGTGTGAGCATAACTCATATTGTGCGTTCCAAGTGCCAGAATACCCCGTCTGAATACTTCCTGTAGGAACAAGGTTTTCAGTTCCCACTGGGAATATATATCGCTATCTTTGAATATCAAAAAAGACCAGCATTCCTTTCCCCCGATTGACAACACATCTTCCAATCTATGATTCTCGATTAACAATTTTGTTCCGTCAACTACTTTCCTCCCCTGTGACCATAATTTTTCAATTACCGGCTCTTTCTGCAATTTTGTCATCGTAGCCAATGCAGCAGCCAATGACAGGGTCTCTCCTCCAAAGGTAAAGGAAAAGAATATTTCCTCCATCAATCGCATTATTTCCACCTTTCCTGCAACGGCTGATACAGGATAACCGTTAGCCAGCCCCTTTCCAAATGTTGCAAGGTCCGGGATTACGCCAAAATACTCCTGTGCTCCACCGGTTGAATAACGGAATCCGGTAATCGTCTCATCAAATATAAATACCGCTTTGTTTTTATGTGTCAGGTCTTTAACCTTTTCTAAAAAATTATCCTTCGGTTCACTTACATTCATTGGTTCCATAATAACAGTAGCTATCTGGTCAGGATATTGCTGAAAAACTTTGTATAAAGAATCAATATTATTATATGCGAATGTATGTGTTAAATCCCTTGTTGATTGTGGTACCCCAAGATTGCGTGAAGTAGAGCCTATATACCAGTCCTGCCAGCCGTGATAGCCGCATACAGCAACATGCTCTCTTTTTGTACATGCCCTTGCAAGTCTGATTGCTCCAGAAGTGACATCAGAGCCATTTTTCCCGAAACGCACCATTTCAGCACAGGGAACCATCTCTACTATTTTTTCAGCCACCTTGACTTCAAGCTCATGAGGCAAGCTAAATATAGTTCCTTCTTCAAGTTGAGCCTTTACAGCATTTGTAACATCAGGGTCGTTATAACCAAGGGTAACGGCAGCCAATGCATTTATAAAGTCAATGTATTCATTGCCATCCACATCCCATACACGGGATCCCTTTCCCTTTTTGATGAAGTAAGGAGAAACGCCATAAGGATATTGTGTTTTGCTCTTGCTGAAGGTCTGGGAGCCGAGAGGGATGGTCTTAATCGCCCTTTCGAGCATTTGCAGGGATAATCTATATCGGTCAGAATAATTATGTTCCATATTTATTATCTTTTAAAAGAGATATTTTATACCCTTCATTTCTCAATATTCCACTGTTTATTTTTAAAAGTTGAGGGTTTTCCTTTAATAAGGCGAGAACATCCTCCATATGAAATATCTCATTTGGGTGGTAAAGCAACTCAAAAATTTTACAAACAAAGTCATAATCATCTCGGGTATCAACCGTCAATCTCAACCAAGAAAGGTCTTCACCTTCCTTTTTAACATTAAAATGACGGAATAGCTCAGGATGTTTAACAATATAAGGAGTAACATGTTCCCGTTCGGAGGGAAGTCTTGCCTCATGCCATGTCTTTTCAAGGGTCCTGAATGAAAAAACTTCTGTATCTAACCCATCCGGAAACGTGGGCGGAAGAACATTACTAACATAATTATGATTTCCTTCCAAATACTTCGAAATAACAGCATCCATAATTTCAGGGTCTAACATCGGACAATCAGGAGTAATCCTTACAATTGTCTCTATGCCGTATTCAACAGCAGCCTGGTAAAAACGTTCAAGGACGTCTTCTTCACTTCCCCGATAAAATTTAAGATTGTTACCTACAGCAAACTTGACTATTGCGTCATCCCTGTAGTTTATGGTCGTAGCAATTATAATCTCATTTACATAGCGGGATGCTTTTACTCTTTTCACAAGATGGCCAAGAAGACTTTCTCCCGCAATAGTCATCAGGGTCTTGCCCGGAAGTCTTGTTGAACCCAATCGTGCCTGTATTAATGCTGTAACCTTTTGAATCTTTGTTAATACCATTTTTTAAACAGAAAGGAACTTTTTTTCATCTGAAGACTGCTTAATCCGCATAATTACTTCCTGAATGCGTTTGCCCTCCTTAAGGTCAATAACAGGGTCCTCATCCCCCTGTATGCATCTGAAAAAGTGCCTGAGTTCTTCGATAAACATATCATTAACATTTACATTCAGGCCTTCATAGTAAACATGGTATTCCTTATCATGCAGGTCATAGAGTTTAAGAATACGCTCATTAATATCCCAGAGAATCATACCTTCATCGCCAATAATTTCACAGTTCCTTCTATAATTACTTTGCAGATAATCAAGGTGTATCTGTGAATATGCTCCGTTTTTATGGCGCATTGTAATCTCTGCAAAATCCTCCGTGTCTATATCTAATTTGCTCAGTTTCCTGCAGACTGCAAAAACTTCTTCTACCTCTCCGGCAAGATAACGGACATAATCAATTTCGTGACTTGCATCCAGCACAATGCCTCCGCCTAATTCCAGACTTGCACCGTAACCTCTTCTGTAATCTTCGTGAGGACGCCAGTACGGCAGGTAATAGCCAACAGATGCCCTCAATGAAAGGATATTCCCTACTGCCCCTTCGTCTACCAACCTTTTGATATTGACAAGCATCGGAGAAAACCTAAGCGAGTATCCTACAAGCACTGCCTTTTGTTTCTTGAAGGCTGTCTCAATAAGCTTATCAATCCCTTCAAGATTGTGCGACATTGGCTTCTCTATAAAACAATGCATTCCATTTTCCAGCAAAAGGGACGCCTGAGCAACATGGCAGCTGGGAGGGCTGCAAATTAAGGCTGCATCGTATTTGTCTTCTGACAAGGCTCTGTTTAAATCAGAATAAACATCAATAGAGAATTCTTTTTTGATTGCATCCAGCTTATCTTCGTTGATGTCGTAGGCTGCTGTTTTACCAGCATTCAGAGAAAGTAAATTGCGGATATGCCTCTTGCCCACCGAACCACACCCTAAAACTAATATTTTCATGTTCTGTCTCATCTGCTCTCAGGATGTTTTATCTTGTTCCATGCATTCAGTTCTTTAATCATGTATTCCTGTGCCTCCCATAGCTCCTCATCTGCAAGTTCAGAGAAATTCACCCTTATTTTTTCTCCTTGCTCTCCAAGATTAAGAATATATTCTTCTTCGTCTATTATTTTGCCCTGCTGTAGCGCCATGCGATACAACTCAGTCCCGGGATACGGTGTTGTAAAAAATATTACAGCCGGGTTTAAACCAAGTTCTTTACAAAAATCAATTGTTTCCTGTATGGTCTCCCTATTCTCTCCGGGGGTGCCTATCATAAAAGAGGTGTCCGCCCATCCCAAATGCTTTATAGTCCATCTCAGGGTATCCTTAGCCTGTTTGACTGTAACGCCTTTTTTCATTGCATTCAGCATTTTCTGGCTTCCTGACTCTATTCCGTAACCTATCAAGGTACATCCAGAATCAGCCATTTCAGCAATTAGATCTTCGGTCATAAGGTTAACTCTTCCTGCACAGCCCCATGTTATCCTTCCTTTAAACTCCTCTTTAACAGCCTTGCAGAAATCGAACACAAAACCCTTTTTCAGGCAGAACTCGTCGTCTATGAAATGGAAGTACTCTACGCCGTAACTCTCTTTCAAAATCTTCATCTCGGTGACGATGTTTTCTGGGGACCTATGCCTATAACCCTGACCCATGAAGTCGTGATAGCAGTAAATGCATTTATAAGGGCATCCACGTGTGCCACTCAGATTCATCGAAAGCACTGTATTGCTTTCGGAGCTTCCGTCTATCCATTTGTTCCTGTTTGGAGCACCTACGGGGTTTTTTAGATAAATATCCATCGGGAATAGGTCCCAAGCAGGCAAAGGAACTGCATCAAGGTTTTTTATTGGCGCTCTCTTATTATTCACGCAAATCCTTCCGTCTTTCCTGTACCATATGCCTTCGACCCGGGATAAGTCACTACCGTTTTCCACCGCTTCAGTTATCTCAGCGGCGGTGACCTCGCCTTCACCGATGCAGGCTATGTCAGCATCAGTCTTTTCAAGAATGATATGTGGTATAGAGGTTCCCATGCTTCCACCAACTACTATTTTCTTTCCTGGATGATGGCCTCTCAGAATACCAACAAGCCACTTTACGTACTTGTACACAGTCACGATGGCACCTATGCCAGCGACGTCGAATTCGGCATTTTTTATCTTTTCCTCGACGTAATGGGGTTTCCATCTAAACGCGTTTATGTCCATCACCTCGACTTCATGTCCCTTGCACCTTAAAACCGATGCTATATAACCAAGCCCGAGCGGTAAAACATTTGGCTTTGCCCATTCCCTGATGGGTGGATTTATCAATAATATCTTCATTTCCTAACTCCCGATCCGTGGCATATCATATGAATTTAGAACGTTTTGATGATTCAACTAACTCCTTTATTTCAGTGATCACATTTTCCACGTCATTCTCAGTCATGGCGGGAAAGAGCGGAATGGAAAGGCATCTTTTATAATATGCTTCGGCGTTTGGACAATCTCCCCAGTCCGTACCAAACGTTTTTCTATAAAACGGCTGGGTGTATACAGGTATATAGTGCACCTGCGTTTGAATTTCGCGCCTCTTAAGTTCAAGCATGAATTCCGTACGTCCTCTTCCAATGGCTTCGAAATCGAACAGGATCACATAAAGGTGGAAATTACTTTCGCAATCAGTTGATTCATACGGAGTCTGGATATATCTTATGCCACCAAAGGCTTTGTTATACCTGTTGACAATAGTTTTTCTCAGCCTTCGAAAATCATCGAGGTTTTTCATTTGGGAAAGTCCAAGGGCACATTGGATATCCGTAATGCGATAATTATATCCGAGGTCGATCTGTTCATAATACCAGGGGTTCAACATCCCATTGGACTGAAAGGCATAGTGCCGGTAGACAAATTCTTCAGGGTTGCTTGTAATACCATGTGACCTAAGCCTCTTAAGTCTACTATAAAGTTCCTTATCATTTGTAAGAACTATTCCACCTTCTCCAGTGGTGATATGCTTTACCGGATGGAAACTCATTACTGTCATATGAGAAAATTTGCATGATCCAACCTTATTCTTTTTATATAATGAACCAAGCGCATGGCAGGCATCTTCAATTATATAAATCTTGTGCCCATATTTTTTTTCGGCTTCAATAACAATTTTATGTATTGATTCCATATCGCAGCTTTGTCCAGCAAAATGGACAGGGATTATAGCCTTGGTTCTTGAAGTTATTTTCTTTTCTATTTCGGTAGGATCAATATTGTAAGTGCCCTTGTCTATATCTGCAAATACCGGCTTGCCTCCACAATAAAGAATGCAATTTGCACTTGCAGTAAAAGTTATCGGAGAGGTTATGACTTCGTCTCCTTCTTTCACCCCTGCGGCAAGACATGCAATGTGCAGGGCTGCTGTCCCTGAGCTCACTACAACAGCATATCTTGCCCCAGTATATTCAGTAAGTGCTTTCTCGAATTCCTCAACCTTGGGTCCCTGAGTAATGCGATCCGAGCGTAGCACGCTGGCAACAGCCTGAATGTCGTTTTCGTCAATCCAGTGTCTTCCGTATGGTATAAAATTGAATTCCTCACGACTTGCTGACTGACCTTTTTTAATCATGTCTGGCAATCCGCACTTGTAATCTTTATAAAACGATTCTATCGATTGCTCTATAGTTGGCAACTTATAATCAAGCTCTTTTTGAAGCTTATTTACATTTAAAGTAAGTTTTTTCCCCCTCTTAGCTTTAAAACCGAAATCATCTATAAAGATGGGGGCTATAAATGTCTTATCAAATCCGAAACAACTGGCTATCTTATGGGCAAATTCGTACTTTGAGCATGAATTGGTACCGCCGCAATTATAGATGCCACTCAAGTTATTTTGAATCGCAATGTCAATTACCCTTGCAAGTTCCAGTGTATATATTGTAGAGAAATAGGCATCCTTAAAACAATTTATTTTCCTTCCCGCCTTAAGCTCTTCCAAAATCCACTCGCCAAGGCTCAATTTATTTTGTATATTCCATCCGAATATATTAGTCCTCAAGACCAGAGAATTTTTTTTCTTTAAAACTTCTACTTCTCCTTCGTATTTAGAAAGTCCATAGTAATTTAGTGGATTCACATTGTCATCCTCAGAGAAATCCCCTTTTACCCCGTCATACACTGAATCGGTCGAGATATAGACAAGTTTGACATCCCTATCGGTAATATCTTCGACAATATTTTTGGTCGACAGGACGTTTATTTTTTTGGTCAGATTTTTATCTACCTCGCATTGGTCCACGTTTGTTAAGGAAGCACAGTGAATGATAACAGATGGATTGAAATCACGAATAATTTTCCTTATGGAGTTATTAAATGAAAGATCACATTTTTCTGTATAAATACCTTTGATTGTGACAGCATGCGAGGAATGTAATCCAAGAACTTCATACTTATCCTTAAAGTAGTAAGCGAGATTGTTGCCTAACAAACCACTCACACCTGTAATGAGCAATCTCAAATTAGTTTTTCTATAATAGGGTTTATAAAACAATAAGAATTTTTTGCTTTTTATTATTGTATAATGTCTTCCAGTGACCAGCGACTCTTTTCAATATTATAGTCATCGGAGATTTGTTCTATTATATTTTGAAGCTCTTCAATACTAATAATATCAGGGTTGTTGTTTGAAGTATACTTAAAGCCTTCTGGACATCTTTTGCCACCATTAAGATCTGCTTCAGATATTAATTTTTGTTTTATTACAAAACATTCATTATATTCTATTGTATCATGTTCATCATCCTCACCAATTAACACTTCGTGAATTTTTTCACCAGGTCTAATACCTATTATTGTATGGGTACAATTTGGAGCTATGGCTTTCGCCAGATCGGTGATTTTCATAGATGGAATTTTAGGGACAAATATCTCCTCCCCCTTTGCTATCTCTAAAACCTTAAGTACAAAATGGGCAGCCTGATCCAGCGTAATCCAGAAACGGGTCATACGTGGGTCAGTAATAGGTAACACACCTGTTGCAGCCCTCTCTTTGAAAAATGGGACAACTGAGCCACGACTCCCCAGTACATTCCCATAACGTACAACAGTAAAGATTGAGTTTCTCCCACTATATGCATTAGCAGCAATAAATAGCTTATCTGAACATAGTTTGGTTGCTCCATAAAGATTAACAGGATTACATGCCTTATCTGTAGATAAGGCTATAACTTTTTGAACATTGTTAAATAGAGTGGCATCTATAACATTCATTGCACCTATAATGTTAGTTTTAATAAATTCTGTGGGATTATATTCGGCAGCAGGTACCTGTTTCAGAGCTGCAGCATGAATGACATAATCTACACCACGAAAAGCATGAATTAACCTATCTTTATCTCTGACACTACCGAGAAAGTAGCGAAGACAAGGATACTTTCTTGTACTCCACCTTTGTGACATTTCAAACTGTTTAAGTTCATCGCGGCTAAAGATAATAAGTTTTTTAGGGGTGTAATTTTCCAGAATAATTTGCGTCATCTTTTTACCGAAAGAACCGGTGCCGCCAGTAATTAAAATTACTTTTTCGTTTAGCATAGCATCTCCTTATTGTATTGAAGACCTTTAAACCTTTATATGGAAAATCATCCTCAAAGAATTTTGAGGTTAGACTTTTCAAAGTGATATTTTACAGTTTTCCCCTCATTTGACATTGCCTGTCTTTCCAAAGCTCTTACAGTACCA
>JAGUWT010000255.1 GCA_020062205.1 Thermodesulfovibrionales bacterium | reverse complement strand
TGATTTATGTGAAAGATGGTGTGACAGTCGGAATCGGAACAGGTGAGCAGGACAGGGTAGGTGTGGCTGAAATAGCGGTCTTTAAGGCATATACGAAATATGCAGATGCCGTATGCTTCAGGAAATATGGTATCCCTTACAAGACATTTGAGCTTGACGTGAAGAATGGGAAAAGGGACAGGGGTGCACTTCTTAAAATAGATGATGAGACAAAAAAGAATAAAGGTGGACTTATCGGGTCAATAATGGTCTCCGATGCATTCTTTCCCTTCAGGGATGGTGTTGATGTCGGCATCAAGGAGGGTGTTTCAGCAATCGTGAATCCCGGAGGTTCTGATAGGGATTTTGAATCCATCATTGCCTGCAATGAGGCAAATCCCAAGGTTACCATGGTATTTACAGGCCAGAGGGCATTCAAACACTGAGGCATTTCTCCAAAGCGGTTTAACACAAAATAATAGCGTAACCATTTTTTATACTCATGACGGTACTTCTCAGGAATCCCCTTGTTAACTAAAAGTCTGTCGAAATTGGTCCTTATGTCTAAAGGTATATCAAAAATTGTAGTTATCCAGCCTGTTTGATATCATTACAAAATTGCATGATAGATAGTTAGAAAACCACAAATTCGGTGAAAATATCAAACAAGTGTGATAAAATTTCCGGAGATGTACAGAAACTATACAATTACTGGTTCCCCACTCCGCTTCGCTCCGTGGGGAACGCGGCAGTTGAGCAGTGAACTCCTGATTTCCCCTCCGCTCCGCTACGGGAGAACCAGGAGTTTGAGACCGATGCCCCTACGGGGCACGGCTCAACTGCCGCGTTGTGCTACATAAAATATGACACATAGCGAGGTTCAGTATGACAAACAATAGTGAATTATCCCGTCTGGTTGCCCTTATTGCCAAGTTCGAAAAACTTGATGCGTCGCTACTCAAGAGCTTAGAGAAAGGAGAGAAAAGCAGCATGGATGACGTTTGTGATATTTTAGGCCAAACACTGGCAACAAAAAAGGAGATAAAACGCTTTTTGTCTGAACGTCAGCCCCTTAGTGTCAATAACAGCCTTGGCCTGAAACTCAAGAAAATAAGAGATAATTATGGTTACACAATCGACACAGTTCTTAATGCAGTTGCGAAAAAAACAGGGAAACCCTTTTCACAGGAATCAGAAGAAGGCATTGATGATGAAGATGATCTGATCAGTTTAGGCATGGCCGATTACGTTGTTGAAGGCTTTTTTACCCGGAAAAACGAAGTGGGAACCCTTATTGTTAGTGAGACTCTTCCTGAGCACTTCGTTCATCATTTCCAAAATCTCAGGGATTGCTATGCATTGGGCTTGTTCCAAGCAACAGTAATATATTGTAGGGCAGTTATCGAAGCTGGATGTTTCGAGGCATTACGCCGAAGGGGTAAGGTGAGGCTCGATTCCAATGTCGAAGATATACGGGAGTTTCGTCTAAAGCCGCTTATGTACAGCATCAAGCCTTTTGTATATCGCGACAACTGGGATAAGGCTGATAAGGTAATAAAAAAGGCAGACAGTATTTTGCATACGAAGAGACAGAAGATAATTATCACACAAGCAGATGCATATAATTCGATTAAGGACACATTCGCTTTGATAGAGGAAATATTTTCAGCGAGCAGTTACAAGACCCAGAAAAGAAGATAGGCACAACGGCTCCAGCGGATCGCTAATAGCGCCCGCTGAGCCTTACCGTTATAAGCTAATATTTTTAGATAATCAGAGGTGATTAATGGAAGAAAACAATAATGAAATTTCTATCGATCAGCCTAAAGAAGATTCAGAGGCATTAGAGGTTCCTGAACTGAAAAGAAAAGTATATACAGAACAAGGTGACCCTGAAATTGACTCTCTGTATCGTAAGTGGAAAGATGGCGATTTAGACATTCAACCAGATTTCCAAAGAGGTTTTGTGTGGGATATAACAAAGGCAAGTCGTTTGATTGAATCTATACTATTAGATATCCCGTTGCCCCTTATTTATCTCTCCCAAGAGAAGGACGGCAGGGAATATGTTATTGACGGGCAACAAAGATTAACTTCTTTTTTTTCTTATTTCGACGGAAAACTGCCTGATCCGCAATTGCCCTTTGGCAAAGACTTTAAACTGACCAGTCTCAATGTCTTTACTGAACTAGTTGGAAAATATTTTAAAGATTTGCCAAAAGAACTTCAAAAGAAAATCCGCTATTATAAAATTCGCACAATAACCTTCAGAAAAGAATCTGAACAAGATTTAAAGTTTGAAGTCTTTGAAAGATTGAACACTGGAGCGGTATCATTAAACGATCAAGAGCTGAGAAATTGTATTTATCGTGGAAAATATAACGATTTACTTTGGGAATTATCCGAAGAAAAAGGTTTTCGTGAATTGCTTGGAATTAAAAAACCAGAAAAGAGAATGAGAGATGTTGAATTAGTCTTACGTTTTGCAGCGTTTTACCATAGCACCTATATAAATTATAAGCCAACAATTAAGAAGTTCTTGAATAATGATATGGAGAAATACAGATTCATAACTGAAAAAGACGCTTCGGACTTGCGCAATGCTTTTAAGAACACCATATCGATCATTAAATCACTGTTGGGGCAACACGCCTTCAAGAGATTCTATAGTGGCAATAAATCTCAGCCGAACGGCTATTGGGAGAAAAAGAAATTTAATTTTTCGCTTTATGATATTTTGATGGATTCCTTTGCACGCATCGATAAGAACAAAGCTATGCAACACTTAGATTCTATTAGAGAAGCATACGTTGATTTGATGACCTCCGATCAGCAGTTTATTGATTCAATAGAGCTATCCACAAGTTCAACTCAAGCTATTCATATGCGCTTTACAAAATGGCGCAATGCTTTGGAGTCTATTTTCTCAATCACGCAAAAGGAGCCCAGACAATTTTCTTCACAGCTTAAAGATATATTATATAAATCAAATCCCACTTGCGCACTTTGTAATCAGAAAATATTGGGTATCGATGATTCAGCCGTTGATCACATTTATCAGTATTGGACTGGCGGCAAAACGATTCCTGAAAATGCTCGCTTGACACATAGATATTGTAACAACGCAAGAGATAGAGGAAATAACGTGCCTATTATTAGTGATGTACCCCAAAATGAAGTTATCTCGCGAACTCGACGACGTAATCAGCGGACTATAATTATTGAGGGAGAAAGAATATTTTGCAATAATGCTATTGAGGTTCTCAAAAACACAGCTAACTGGCTTATTGAGAAAGGTAAAATATCTGCATCAAATTGTCCCATAAAACTTCAAGATAGCGGTAGTAACTACCTAATAAACACACAACCTTTTCATGAGGACGGAAGAAGTTTCCAGTATGGTGGCGCAAAGCTTATCCATAATCTGCATATTGATAAGAATTGGTCAAGCAAGAACTGTGAAAAAAAAGCAAAGGAACTTTTGATTTACTGTGGCATCCCTGTGACAAGTTTTAATTTAGATACATAAATACAGCTTATAAAATTGCTCAAGAGACAACTGAGAAAAAATGGGTCAGGTCTTGCAATCATACATCTGACATCTCCTGCTTCACTACATGGAGAGTGCAACTATCCTGTGGAACGTCATAACAATATGAAATTAAGAAAT
>JAGUWT010000042.1 GCA_020062205.1 Thermodesulfovibrionales bacterium | reverse complement strand
TAACAAGTGTCATTCCCGCTTGTCGGGAATCCTTCTTAAAACAAGGAAAGATTCCGAACAAGTCGGAATGACAAAAAAAGAATCGCTCAATTTAGGTCTTATTAATACAAACGCAATAAATAATGTTCAAACTTTTCCTCCTCATTTTCCCTCCTTGGGAAAAATATTCTCAATAAAAAAGGCCAGATGCGGGGCGATTTTTCCTGCAAATGGCCTTTTAGACTCATCGTCAAGCCTGTTAATCTGTTGGAGGAGCATTAAAGTATCTCCCTACACTTTCGTTAACCTGTTTCCATCAAAACGTGGCGTACCTGCTTACCTTAGCTTCCTCAATATATTCCTTGCAGTTTATTCATAATAACATGGTAACTCAAGTCTACTAAAAACAAAAAAGGGCTGTCAAATACAAAAATACAAATTTTTTCTGTTATATTTACATATGCAGAAGGTTCTTGTTGGAATGAGTGGAGGTGTTGACTCTTCTGTTACCGCATATCTTTTGAAGGAAAAGGGATATGAGGTAGAGGGGGTTAGTTTTATTTTGTGGGAAGCAGGAAAGAGGGATGATTTTACGACATGCTGTTCACTTTGGGCAGTTCATGAGGCATCGAAAACTGCCCACCATATCGGAATATCTCACAGCACAATTGATGCTCGAGACGTTTTTATGGAGAAAGTAATTACTCCATTTATAGATGCATATACAAAAGGATCGACTCCAAACCCATGTATATTATGTAACAGATTTATCAAATTCCCCTTTCTCCTGAAGGAGGCGGGGAAAAGAGGTGCTGAATATATAGCAACTGGACACTATGCGAGGGTAGGAAGAATTCAGAAAGCAGGAAGCAGCGGGCAGAAGGCAGAAAATGATATAGTTTTCCTCAAGAAAGGAATAGATCCAAAGAAAGACCAGTCATATGTCCTTTATATCCTGAGGCAAGGGGAACTGAAAAAGCTTATTCTTCCGCTCGGCTATTACAGGAAAGAAGAGGTCAGAAAAATCGCACAAGGTCTTAACCTTCCATCCGCACAGAGATCAGAGAGTCAGGATATATGCTTTATTAAAAACAGAAATTATTTTAAATTCATTGAAAAGCTATCTTCTGTTGCAGGGAAACCAGGCCCTATTATTGACATGAATGGGAATGTAATTGGAACACATAAAGGAATTTACGGATATACTGTTGGCCAGAGAAAGGGGCTGGGTATATCTTCACCAGAGCCCTTTTATGTTGTAAAGATAGATGCTGTGAGAAATACGGTATATGTAGGTTCGCAGGAAAATGCAAAAAAAAAGGAGTTTTGTGTTAAAGACCTGAACTGGATTATACCTCACACCCCCCTTATTCCCCCCTTTAATAAAGGGGGGATGGGGGGATTTGATTTTAGGGCATCGGTAAGGGTACGCTCAATGATGAAAGACGAACCTGCAACAATATCTTTAGTAACGAGTAACAAGTTAGAAGTTACAAGTAAAGATCAAATTCATAACTCTGATTTAAACTCATTACTCATTACTCGTTACTCGTCACTTATTACAGTTTGCGTTGTTTTTGATGAGCCGCAGTGGGCACCTGCTCCCGGACAATCTGCAGTTTTTTATGATGACGATAGAGTGATAGGAGGGGGTGTGATAATATAAGTTGACAAAAATTTGTTATAAGGCATAATTAATATAACCTTGCTCAAAGGAGAAATGACAAGATGTTACATGGGGTGAGTTTAACCCCTAAAAATATTCTCAATGAGATCCAAGTAATCTATAAGGAAAACTATCAGGAAGAGAATATAGATATCATTGAAGGAGTGCTGAATGATGTTATAGACCTCTTTACTGGTAAAAGAAAAGGGTTTCTGAAATGCGACACAGATTACCATAATCTTTTGCATACCTTACAGGTTATCCCTCCTTTTGTAGGAATCATAGATGGATGGAACAAGAGTGCGAATTCCCCGAGAATTTCAAAGGAACTTTTCGATATGGGGATTATTGCAGTCTTATTACATGATACAGGCTATATAAAAACTGATGATGATACGAATGGCACAGGGGCAAAATATACCTTTATTCATACACACAGAAGCGCTGATTTTGCACGTCACTATCTGTCCCATGCAGGTTTTGAAAAGCGTACAATATCCGCTGTCCAGAATATTATCATGTGTACCGGCGTGAGAGTTGATATCGGAAAGATTTCTTTCCATTCTGGTGAGGAAAGGATTGTCGGATACACACTGGGAACTGCGGACCTTTTAGGACAGATGTCTGCTCTTGATTATCCTGAAAGACTTCCTGAACTATACCGTGAATTTGAAGAGGCGTATCGTTACGAGGGATCAAAGAGGCTTCAAGAAATGGGTATTGCTGTATTCAAGGGCGCAGATGATTTGATCAGTAAAACACCACTTTTTTATAAGGTCATTGTAACTGGCCATTTTAAAAAGATGGGTTCCATGTATCGGTATTTGACATATCATTTTAAGGATTCAAGAAATTATTACATAGAAGCTATTGAAGAGAATATCAAAAAGATAAAGCTTATTTCTGCCCCTCAGCAAACCAGCCTTAATATATAAGGCACAACCTCAACTTTTGCTGGTGTCATGCAACAATAATCTCCATCTATCTGAATATGGGCATTCCCCTTGATTTCAATATTCGTTGCCTTTAGATATTCTATGTCTTTAAAATTCAGATGGGTTCTTGATGCAATGCCAAAGACATACCTGAGTATATCGAAACGGTTTTTACCCTTAAAGATACAGACATAAAAAGACGGGTCAGCAAGGCTTGCATCTGGACTGATTTTAAAATTACCCCCATATTTAGCTGCCTTACTGATGATTGCTGAATAGCCAGAATACGTTGTCCCATCAAGATCAAAGAATAATTCGTTGGGATGGAAATGAAAAAGGGTTTTCATTCCACTATAAATATAGGCACCTTTACCGGAAAATTTTTTGATATTATCATCTATTCCAAAGACTGTCTCGCCATCAAAGCCAATGCCTGCCATCAGACAGAAGTAACGAGTAATGAGGGATGAGGGATGAGTAAGGACTATTTTCCCAAGAGAGACAATTTTTGGAGTGCCGTCCACAGCAACTTCCATTGCACCTTTTACATTTTCGGGTATACCGAGTTCTTTAGCAAGCACATTTGTGGTCCCCAATGGAAGGATTGCTAATGGTATTGCTTCTCCAGCAATACCATTTATTACTTCGTTGATTGTGCCGTCACCCCCAGCTGCAATGATGAGAGAAGGTGATTTTTTCAGAGCCTCTCTTGCGAGACGCTCTGCATCACCCCTTCGCGTAGTGGAAAATACCTCTACCTCATAACCTCTTGACCTTAAGAAATGAGATGCCTTTTCTATTTTCTTTTCAGAAAAACGTTTTGCTGCAGGATTACTGATGAGGACGATTGAGGATTTCATCAATTGATGTTATGCCCCTGCATGAAGTTATGTTCCTAATGATTACAGGCACTTTCTTAAGGTAATGTATAATTTCTTCAACACTTACCCCATCCTTTACAAAGAATGCCCTTCCGCCGCTTTTGCTTCCCTTCTCCTTGATATTCGGAATCCTTATATAACCGAATTTTTTTGATGCAATATAGCCAGTCGTATAAAAGGGATCATCAGATACACATAATTCAGCAACCACATTTTTACAGGATGCAACCTTTGATGCAAGGATGAGAGCCTCTTTTACCGTGTCTGTATTAAGCCCATGCCGTGAAAGTTTTGCTGAAATCACCTTGAATGCTGCCTGATCAATTCCAAGTCGGGACACCCTGATACCTCTTTCCTTATCAGGTTCAAGGCGATCTCCTTTTTCTGCTGTGATAAGAACTGCACCCCGAATATTACCGTATCGTATCAATTCAAATGCTTTATCCATAGCTGTTTTTGATACTCCGAATGACTGAAGAAGCTTGATTGCTATTTTCTTACTTTCAGCAGGTCTCTTACTATGAACGGTGGCTACAGGCAATGATGAGATTACCCCTGGCCTTTGTTTTATCTCTTCAATTGTAACCGTAATTTTATCAGGCATCCCTTTTGAATGTTTTCGTGCTCTCTCTATATATTTTTTAACAACCTTTTGAATCTCTGATACCTCATACAACCCCTCAGCACCAGAAATATGTATCTCAGCGAGTTTCGAGTTCAGAGTTTCGAGTTCAGAGTTTCGACTTTTGACTTTTGACTTTTGACTTTTGACTTCTTGGGATGCCCTCATCCTTATGCTCCAAAGGTTTTCCATGGCAAAAGTGATTATATCCTATATGAGATGGCTTTTTCAGGACACGCAAAGTGTACTAACCCATCAGGTACAAAATTGTTTTTTGTTGGGGAGACAGATATGATGAAAAAGGCCGGCCAGCGACACCTTGTTGACAGAATGCTTGAACTGCACAAAAAGAAAAACTCTCTTCCTCTCTCAGCAGAGCGCGAAAAGATTGAACGGGAAATCGCAGTGACGGATGAAAAAATAGACGAGATTGTTTATGGGCTTTATGGGATAACGGATGAGGAGAGAAAGATAATTGAGGCATGAGGAAGTGATAATAACCTTTTTAAATCAGAAAAATTCCCTGTTGGCTTGCCACGGGGTGCCTATTGTGTCATTCCCGCGAAAGCGGGAATCCAGAACATTAAGGCACTGGATTCCCCGATCAAGTCGGGGAATGACGGCATTTGGTATAGTTATGAAATTCATAG
>JAGUWT010000301.1 GCA_020062205.1 Thermodesulfovibrionales bacterium | reverse complement strand
TTCTGGCTTCAGTTGAGGGAACAGGATAACGTCCCTTATTGACTGAGAGTTGGTCAATATCATGGTAAGCCTGTCAATTCCGATACCTTCACCTGCGGCTGGAGGCATTCCGTATTCGAGAGCCCTGACGAAATCCTCGTCCATCCAGTGTGCCTCTTCATCTCCTTTTCCTTTTGCTTCAACCTGCTTCATGAAACGTTCATGCTGATCTATCGGATCATTTAACTCTGAAAATGCATTTGCTATCTCTCGTGATGTAATAAAGAGTTCGAACCTTTCAACAAGTTCTGGATTCTCTCTTTTTCTCTTCGCAAGGGGAGAGAGTTCAAGAGGATAATCTATGATAAAGGTTGGTTGAACGAGCTCAGGCTCTACAATTTCTTTAAATATCTCGTCCAGGACTTTCCCGAGATTCGCGGTTTCCCGTATTTCTATTGTATGTTCCTTAGCCCATGCCATGGCTTTTTCTCTATCATGCAATATCTCTGAAGGGACCCCTTTCTGAAGAAGTGCATCGTGGAAAGAAATCCTTGGCCAGGGAGGGGTCAGATCAATCATGGTATTTCCATATGGTATTTTCAGAGTTCCAGTGGTTTTTTTTGCAACATGGGTAATTAACTCCTCGGTAAAGGACATGAGGAAATTATAGTCCCTGTAGGCGATATAAAATTCGAGCATGGTGAACTCGGGGTTGTGTTTTGTTGAAATGCCTTCATTCCTGAAATTTTTGTTCAGTTCATAGACACGTTCATAACCGCCAACGATAAGCCTTTTGAGATAAAGTTCAGGAGCAATCCTGAGGTATAAGTCAATCCCAAGGGCCAAATGATGTGTCAGGAAGGGCTTTGCGGTTGCTCCTCCTGGTATTTGCTGCATCATGGGTGTTTCGACCTCTATAAAACCTTCTGCCTCGAGGAAATCTCTAATGGCCTTGATAATAATGCTTCTCTTAACAAATGTCTGCTGCACCTCTGGGTTCACAATCAAATCAACATATCTCTGTCTGTACCTCGTTTCAATATCTTTCAATCCATGCCATTTTTCAGGAAGAGGCCTCAGGGATTTTGTGAGCAAGGTGAAATCCTCAACCTCAACGGTCAGTTCATTTGTCTTTGTTCTGAATAGACGTCCTTTTAATCCGACTATATCGCCGATATCGAGTTTTTTTACAAGATACTGTTTTTCACCAGGGACATCTTTTTTGAAATAGAGCTGTATTTTACCTGTTGAATCCTGGATATGAGCAAAGGCAGCCTTGCCGAAGTCTCGTATGGCAACAATTCTGCCTGCAAGAGAACACGAGACATTATCGGCTTCCAGAGTTTCTTTTGTTACTGAATGAAATTTATTCAGGAGATCAATTGCATGGTCTTCTGCATAAAAAGGACCACCGAACGGTTCGATCCCTGATTGTTTTAATTCGTCAAGCTTCCTGATTCTCTGCTCTATAAGTTCATTGATATCTCTGATTTCTTTCATTATTACCTGATTACCTGTGAAAATTTTAATTTATACTATAATGATTCATTCTGAGTTAAGTCAATTAATTGAGGAGATTTTCAAATGGAATCACCCTCTTATCTTATGCTCCGTCCTGATCAATTGTCTGATAAGGTTTTGGAAGCAGAGGAGATTTTGAAAGAATGTACCTTATGTCCAAGGACCTGCAAGGTTGACAGGACATCCGGGCTGAAGGGATTTTGTAGAACAGGGAATAAGCCATTTGTTTCGAGCTGGGGACCTCATTTTGGTGAGGAGAGGCCACTCGTGGGAAGGTTTGGCTCCGGCACTATCTTCTTTGGTAATTGCAATCTTGGTTGCCTCTTCTGTCAGAACTATTCAATAAGCCATCTTGGTGAAGGCGAAGAAATATCGTTTGAAAGACTTGCAGATATCATGCTTTCATTACAGCGCGAAGGATGTCATAACATAAATCTCGTCACGCCAACACATCAGATGCCAATGATTCTCAGGGCTATTCAAATCGCCTCTGAGAGGGGATTGCAAATCCCTATCGTTTATAACTGTGGCGGATATGAATCCCTCCATTCATTAAAAATCCTTGAAGGAGTCATTGATATATATATGCCTGACTTCAAATATATAGACCCTGAAAAGGCTGAACGATATTCATATGCAAAAGATTATCCAGAGGTAGCAAAAAGTGCACTCAAAGAGATGCACAGACAGGTCGGAGACCTCATCATAGATAAAGGGGTTGCCCTGAGAGGGCTACTCGTGAGGCATCTGGTACTCCCTGATGGGATTGCAGGAACAGGGGGTGTGGTTGCATTTATTGCTGAAGAGATTTCAAAAGATACCTATATTAATATTATGGATCAATACCGCCCCTGTTTTAAGGCATTTGACCATCCGCCCCTTGACAGGAGGATTACAAAGAGCGAATATATGGAGGCTTTAAAAGTGGCGGTAGGTGCCGGGCTTACGAGGATAGACGGCGTAACCGTATGACTAAAGTCCTATAATCTCTCCCTCCATTTTCTCTAAATCTGCGACTGCCACTGTTGATTTTCCGTAAAGCCATGAGCCAGCCTCGCCAGGATTGACAATCAAGGTATTTTTAATTTTCCGTAAATCAGGTTTGTGCGTATGACCGTAAATCACAAGGTCATAATGCCCGCTGTCAGCAAGTGCATCAACAACATGATGTTCATGCATCACAATGATTTTTTTATCGTTCAGTGTGAATATATATGGCTGGTTATGAATATTGCCTTCTGACCTCTGTAAGAGAAGGAGCTTATCTCCATCATTGTTACCGAATATCCCGACATACTTACAATTGAGTTCTTTAAAAAGCTTCAGGGTAAAGGGTGATGTGTAATCACCAGCATGGATCATATATTCAACCTTTTTGTTGTTGAAAAGCTCAATCGCCTTTTTTGTAAAAATGAGATTGTCATGGGTATCTGACATTATTCCTATAAGCATACCTGCATTCTCCTTTTAGCCTTTTATATTATGTTTGATAATGTTTTCAATACCGATACGTATCATCATGATTGCGATTGATGCAAGAAGAAGTGCCATAACCTTTGATATCCCAACAATGCCACCTTTTCCAAAGAGATGTATAAGCCGCTCGGCATTCATGAGTGAAGTCCAGACTATAATCAAATTAAGTATGAGAGAGATGATTGTCGGAATGATACCATAATGATCTACAAGTACCAGAATAGTCGTAAGCACTGCTGGCCCTACAATCAGAGGCACGCCAATTGGTACTACCCCCAACTGACCAACAGGTTTCCTCCTGTCTTCACCACGCTTGATGAGGTCTAAGATCGCAAAAACAAGGAGTACAAGTCCGCCCCCAATCTTGAAATCATCTGTTGTGATTCCCAATATCTTAAAAATTACTTCCCCCAATGCGATAAATAAAAAACTTACGATGATGGCTGTAATGATTGACTGTCTGATTACGATACGTTTTTTTGACTTTGACATATCCTCAGTCATTGAAATAAAAATGGGAATGAGTAAGAACACATTGGTTGCAACAAAGAGAGGGATAAAGGTGTTGGGGAGTATTTTGATAATGTCTAACATTCCGCAATTATAATACTCAAACCTTATCAATCTTGACAATCGGCATTATAAACACGAATAATGCAATTAACCACAGAGAACACAGATTTCTCTGTGCACTTTTCTATTGCAAGACCTATAATTACATAAAATACTTTAAATCATGAGAACACAGAGAAATAATCGAGCTATTTTAATAACTCTGAAAATTATCTCTGTGCTCTCTGTGGTTTACTAATGAACTGGATTTAATATGACACGCATTCCCAGTCCGAGTTATAGCATAACAATCAGGGTAGAGATAGAGAGCCGGGTTGGTATGTTTGCGCGAATAGCTACAGCGATTGGGCAGGCTGGTGGTGATATCAGCGCTCTTGATATCGTCCGCGTTGAAAAGGGGAAATTGATTAGAGACATTACGGTGGATGCACGAGATGAAGAACATGAGAGAGAGATTGTGAAATCTATCAGGAACATCAATGGCGTAAGGGTCATCAGGGTAATGGACCGTACTTTTTTTGCCCATCGGGGAGGCAAGATAGAGATTCATAACAAGCTACCCTTGAGAGACAGCAATGACCTTTCTAAGGTTTATACACCTGGTGTGGCAAGGATTTGTAGGGATATCCAGGAAAATCGAGAACATGCCTACCGTTACACAATAAAAGGAAACTCTGTGGCGGTCATAACAGATGGGACTGCAGTATTAGGTCTTGGTGACATTGGTGCAGAGGCAGCTATGCCTGTTATGGAAGGCAAGGTTATGATTTTTAAGGAATTTGCAGGTATTGATGCCTTCCCCATTGTCCTTGGAACCAAGAATATAGAAGAGATCGTCAGTACAGTTCAATTCATCTCTCCATCCTTCGGAGGCATAAGTCTTGAAGATATCTCTGCTCCAAGATGTTTTGAGATAGAAGAGAGATTAAGAAAGACGCTTGATATTCCAGTTATGCATGACGATCAGCACGGGACTGCTGTGGTGGTGTTTGCAGCTCTTATCAATGTCTCAAGATTATTCAAAAAGGATTTGAAAAAATTCAGATTGGTTATTGCTGGAGCAGGGGCGGCAGGTATAGCTACAGCCCTTATGCTTTCATCTCACGGTATAAAAGATATCGTGGTATGTGACAGGGCAGGTTCTATCTTTGAGGGAAGACGACATGATATGACACTGTACAAAAGGGCACTTGCCAGGAGAACCAACCCAGGAAGGGTAAAGGGTACTCTATCAAATGCATTGGAAGGAGCGGATATATTTATTGGTCTTTCTGCTCCAAACATTATAAGAACAGATGACATAAAGAAGATGTCAAAGGAGCCAGTGGTCTTTGCCCTTGCGAATCCGGAGCCTGAGATAGCACCAGAGGATGCCTTCCCACTGGTGAGAGTCCTTGCTACAGGCAGGTCTGATTTTCCGAACCAGATAAACAATATGCTCAGCTATCCGGGTATATTCAGGGGGTTATTGGATGTTAAGGCAAGGGGGATAAATGAAGAGGTGAAGTTTGCTGCTGCCAGGGCTATCGCTTATACTGTGAAGGATGATGAACTGCATGAGGATTACATCATACCAAGTATCTTTTATAAAAAGGTTGTTGCGAATGTTACTCATGCCGTTGCCGAAGTCGCAATAAAAACAGGGCTTGCAAAATATCACAATTACTAAAATCTTAAAGACGAAGTTTGTTAAAATATTGGACATGCCCGATAAAACAAAGGATGCACTCCATTGAGAATTAGCAAAAAGATAGCATAAGAAATGAATATTGAAACTCAAAGGATTCCTTAGGGTAAACGAAGAGATAGAGGAGGTTCTGTGAAAAAGATTTTCATGATTATTATGAGCATTATTTTTTTGCTTTATCTCATTCATGCATATATGAGTGAAAAAAAGACTAAACAAAACCTCCCATCTCAAGAACAGAAAATTCAGGTAAGATAACTGAAAGCATATTTCATAATAGAGGGGTGAAAAATGGCAACCTGTAATAAGTTAAAAGTATCCATTACAAAACTACTTATCAAGCCTTTTTTTTCAGCTATTGTTTTTATGTTATTCACCATCAACGCAGCCTTTGCTGGTCTTGTTACATTTGAAAAGGAATACACCTATCAGGCGAGCAAGATTGACAGCAAGGTTTCATGTAGAGCAATTGCACTGGAACAGGTCAAAAGACTTCTTTTAGAGGAGTTGGGTACTTTTCTTGAAAGCGAGACAAAGGTAAAGAACTTTCTACTTACAAAAGACCAGATTACAGCTCTGACTGCTGGAATAGTAAGGGCTGAGGTAATAGATGAAAAATGGGACGGGAAGACTTACTACCTTAAAGCAAAGATTTCGGCTGACCCGGAAGAAGTTACAAAATCCGTTGACTCTCTCCGTAAAGACCATCAAAAGACAAAGGAATTAGAGGAGACGAGGGAAAAGGCGGAAGAACTTACAAAGGAGATTGAGAGATTAAAGAAGGAACTGGAGATAGTTATTTTTGATATTAAAAGGCATCAACTAAAGGTAGATGTGAAGAAGATTGAACAATATAATGAAGCTGTAAGAGGATTGAGTGCAACAGATTGGTTTGAGAAGGGATATATATTGGCTATTTCTGGTAAATATAAGGAAGCAATTGATGTTTTTAATAGGGCTATAGAGCTGAATCCTAAGGATGCAAGGGCTTATAATAATCGTGGAAGTGCTTATCAAGACTCAGGCAACTATCAGCAGGCTATTAAAGACTAT
>JAGUWT010000074.1 GCA_020062205.1 Thermodesulfovibrionales bacterium | reverse complement strand
AAGGGGACTGTCCCAGATTTACGGACGAAACGAAGTGGAGTCGTAGAATCGGGGCTGTCCCCGAAGTAAAAATCAAGAGGCAAAAGCCCTCGGAGGTCGGTACGACCGAGAATGAGCGAAAATGCTATGTCCTGCCTGTATGTCATCCCCCTAACCTTTTTTTGACAACTTTATATAGTATTCCATTTCAAGCAGCCTTCTCTTGATATTAATGCCTGATGAATAGCCACCGATTGAGCCATCAGATTCAATGATACGATGGCATGGGAGAAGAATTGGTATAGGATTTCTACTTAACGCCCTGCCAACTGCCCTGCACGCATTCGGCTGTCCAACCTTTTCAGCAAGCCATTTATATGTTCTTGTCTCTCCATACGGCACCTCTTTCAGTGCAAGCCAGACCTTCTTCTCAAATTCCGTACCTTTCGGAAAATCTATTTTTTGTGTGAATTCCTCTCTTCCATTTTCAAAATACTCCTTCAGTTCCTTTTTTATCAAAGCAGGAGCATCGCCTTTTCGAGGTATCTCATCAGGCTTTTTAAAGGTAATCCCTTTCAGGGTTTTTCCAGACAATAAAAGATACAGGGTACCAAAAGGGCTTCCAAACGTGTCATGGAAGGAATCAGTGCTGCTGAACCTCTTCTTCTTCATGTTGTTCTCTGGAGTAGATCTCAACCCTATCACCACCCTTCTTGATAGCAGAGGCCAACGCCTTTTCCGCGCTTAAGATAAACTCCTCTGGTGATTGGCCGTCAAAGAAGGCAAGACCTATACTGGATGTTATCCGTCCTTTTGGCTGAGACTCCTCATAAAGGAATGGGTAGTTTTTTATAATCGCATTGAATCTGTTACTCAATGAAAGCCCTGCTGAGATGACAGTGTTCGGCAGTATGATCGCAAAGGAGTCTCTCCCATAGCGCACAATAGCATCAGAACCCCTGATATTTTTTCCCAGAAGTTCAGCAGCCTTTTTGAGCAGCAAGTTGCCATAGTATTTTCCGTGCTTTTCTCCATACTGTCCGAAGAAATCTATGTCTAAAAGCAGGAGGTTTAAGGGGAGTTTGTACCGCTCTGCCCTTCGTACTTCCTGCGCAAGCCTTATCTGAAAATATCTGTGGCTGAACAATCCTGTAAGCTCGTCTATTAGCCCTGCCCTCTTCGGATAAAGGATCTCAAGTTCTTTTATATGCTCAACAAATTCCTTTGTGTCAAAGGCATGCTTCTGGACAATCCGCTCTATCTTTCCCACAAGGTTCATTCTGTCATCAACAGAGATGTCCCTTTCCGTGAGGATAAATATAGGGATATCCTTTGTTGAAGGATTTTCCCTTATCTCTTTTATCACGTCAAACCCCAGCATATCTGAAAGTGTGAAATCAAGCAGGATAACGCCCGGTCTCAATGCTGATGAAAGCTCTATGCCCCGCTTCCCTTCGGATGCAGTATAAATTAAGAAACCCTGTGGCTCTAATAGTTCTTTGAAATGGTTTGTTACTGCATCTTCTGATTCTATAATCAGAATTGATAGCGGTAGTATCTTCTTGCCTTTAGAGACACTTATCTCTTCGAGCTTGGTAATAAGAGCCTTTCTGTCAAGTGGTTTGAGCAGATAATCTGTTGCGCCGAGGGCAAAGGCAAGTTCCTTGTTATTGACTACAGAATGTATGATGACAGGTATCTCAGCAGTTTCATGGTCACTCTTCAGCTCCTGGAGGACTTCCCATCCATCCTTGTGCGGAAGCATAACATCTAAGGTAATGGCAAATGGCTTCAGGCTCCTTGCCTTCTTCAGAGCCTCTTCACCATCAAATGCATGAGCAACCTTGTAACCCGCCTGCGTTAGATGCAGGGTGAGGATCTCTGCAGAAGGAAGGTCATCTTCAACAACGAGTATGAGTGGTGCATCTTCTTTCATCCATGGGAAATTGAGATCTACTGCTCCGACTGTCTCTGGTGCTTTCGACTCAACAGGAGATGTAACAGGTATGAGGAAAGAGAATGTACTCCCCTCACCCGGGATACTCTCAACCGTTATATTCCCGCCATGCAATTCAACAAGCTTTTTTGTCAGAGCAAGCCCAAGACCAGCCCCGCCATATTTCCGAGAAAATGTTGAATTTGCCTGTTCAAACTCATCAAATATCTTCTCATTGTCTTCAGGACTTATGCCGATACCGGTATCCCAGATTGAAAATTTTACAAACTCAAGGCCAGGCATTGCCCAGGGATAGCGTCCCTCAATATTTATTTCCTTATAGACATCAACTCCAACCATACCCCTTTCGGGTGTAAACTTTATTGCATTCGAAAGCAGGTTATAGAGGACTTGTTTCAGTTTTACCCTGTCTGCTGTAATAGAGGATATGCCTTCATCTATGGAGACTTTGATATCGATAGACTTGTTCTCGGCAAGAGACTTCATGATGTTTATGACTTCATCTATTGCATTTTTAACCAGAAAGGTTTCATAGGTCATTTCATATCGGCCTGCCTCTATTTTTGCAATATCCAGAACATTATTGATCAACTCGAGCAGATGATTTCCTGATGAATAGATATTTCGTATGTAACGCTCCTGAGTTTCATTGATATCTCCGAATGTCTTCTCAAGAAGGATATCTGAAAACCCGATGATTGAGTTCAGAGGGGTTCTCAGCTCATGGCTCATATTGGCAATGAACCTGCCCTTCAGTTGGTTTGCCCGTTCCAACTCCCTGTTTATCTTCTTAAGCTCTTCGGTCCTCTCAAGCACCTTCTTCTCAAGGTTCTCATTTAACTCCTCAAGCGCCTTTGTCTTATCCTCAAGTGCCCTCTTGAGATTTCTCTCTTCCTTCAGGCTCCTGAGCACAAATATCGAACCTGAAGTTGTTCCATCTTTTTCTTTTATGACAGATGCATTTATCCTCACATCAAATTCCCGTCCCTCAGAATCAGCAACGGTAATCTCGTAACCGCTCAGTGCGGATTTCCTCTCAAGTTCCTTCTGAACATCCTCCCAGGAGCCATCAGTCACGAATGACTCAATGGTTCTTCCCCTTAGTTCTTCTCTTGTGTAGCCAAGCATTTTAACAGCACGTTCATTCACAATGTTGATTTGCCCTGCTGAATCTATGATCAGGACAATATCATTCGAGGTTTCTATCAGGTTTGAAAGTTTAAGCCTTAACATCTGTTTGATAAACCTTATCTGCTGTAAAGGACATCATCTCAAGAAAGTATCCAAGCAATTCAGGATCCCACTGTCCTTTCCGTCGTTCTGATTTCATAATATCGAGTGAGGTCTTCACTGAGAAAGAATTTCGATAGGGACGTTTTGATGCCATAGCATCAAAGGAATCCACTATAAAAAGTATCCTTGCCATAATTGGGATACTCTCTCTGAAAAGCCTGTCCGGAAAACCCTTTCCATCCCACCGCTCATGGTGATGCCGTATTGCTGGGAGTATCCGTCTCATTGAGCAAAGTGGACGACACATTTCCTCACCTAAAACGGCATGTGTCTTGATGACCTCTTTCTCTTCCTCTGTCAGGTTCCCAGGCTTATGGAGTAATACTTTACTCAGACATATCTTTCCTATATCGTGGAGTATCCCAGCCTTTTTCATATCTTCTTGATCTTTCTGCGGCATACCGAGAAATGAAGCAAAATTCATGGAAAGTTCACTGACTCGCGTTGAATGTCCTTTTGTGTATGGGTCTCTTGCCTCCATCGCGACAGCAAGGGTGAGAATAATGTTTTCTGAGTGATCAAGCTCTTCTTGAAGTGCCTTGAGTTTTAAAAGGGATCGTATCTTCACCATCAGTTCAGTAGTATCAAATGGCTTGCTGATAAAATCGTCTGCCCCTGACTCAATACCCTTTATTCTGCTATTCCTGTCTGTCAGGGCTGTAAGAAGTATCACAGGGAAAAATCGCTTTCGTGATATGTCCTTGAATATCCTGCATAATTCAAAGCCGTCAATCCCAGGCATCATGACATCGACGACTGCAAGGTCAACTGGACATTGTTTGAATATCTCGGTAGCAACATCTGCTCCAAGTGCTGTATAGACCTTGAATCCCCCTTTGAGGAAGATTGCTTCCATGAGCTCAAGATTTGGCTGCAGATCATCTACAACCAGGATAGAGGGCTTCTCCTCTTGAGTAAAACCCTTATAAGAGTCCATTAAAAAATTAAAACATGAGTGGATTATTTTGTCAATAAAATTATTTAATAATTATTTAATAATAGCGTGTTATAGTGTAAACTTAACTTAATGCTTAAGGTCAGCTTAATCTGATCCCTGCATAATAGCAGCAGCATTCACTATTAAGGTCATTGATAAATGCCCGTTCAATACCGTCTTCGAACAAGATTCTCACAAGACATAAACCACCTGGCAGAGTGGAATGTTTCTCTTCAATAACTTCACCAGCACCCCACATTTTATACTGTGTATGCCTGACAACATCACCTACTTTGAGATAGAGTCTTCGTTCCATGAATCATTTTTTAGGTTATCTTACATAATACCCATAGATAGTATAAATAAAATGACCCACTACTGTGTAGGCTTCCATACCCCATTCATCAGGGAGGGGCCAGAACGGCTCAGCATTATTCAGTGCCTTCAGAGCAGCATCATCCAAGCTTTTATAACCTGATGTCCTGACGAGTTCAACTGATCCTAATCTGCCATTCTTCTTTATGGTAAATCTTACTATCAGGTCACCATAAATCCCATTTTCTGCTGCATCTATGGGATACATCCAGATGCCCTCAATTTTCTCTTTTAATCTTTTGTTGTATGTGAGGAATCGGTATTCATTCGTGTCGAAGGTAAATACATTCTCTCTCTTTGTCTTATTTTCTTTCTCGATCTCTCTTTGTGCAAGGTCACGAATAATACTTTTATCAAAGAGCTTTTCTCTGATAGACGTACCTGGTGTTTCATGTATTTCAATCCTATCTTTACTTTCTCCCTTCCCCTCTCCCAGCTTCTCAGGATATTGCCCCCCCTTTTCAGGCATAGCTAAAACATTCTCATCCTGTAAGGGTTTCTTAATCTCTGGCTGGACATGAGGGGAAGACCTTTTTTCCTTGAGATTAGGCACAAAAGGCAAAGATTT